>CALZMY010000293.1 GCA_945788675.1 uncultured Gammaproteobacteria bacterium
CTGGCGGAGTTGATGGCGGCGTAGTAACGCTATAAAGCCCGTCATTCCGATACGTTGTAAGGCGGAATCCAGTTTGCTCTTTGTCGTAATAGTCGACTGCGTCATCAAGCTCATTTCTTGCAGGTTCAAGAAAGCTGATTTTTATCTTTAGCGATACTTGGAGAGTACTTCTTCTATTTTTAGCGCTTTAATTTCGCTGCGGTCATAGGCATCGATGCGGGCTTCGACCTCGCCAGACCATTGCTGGTCTATTTCCTTGTCAGGCTTATCGAGGCTTGCCAGTAGGCAATCGGCCAGCTCAGCGCGATTATCTGGTAGTAACATCACCTGTTCAAGTATCTTTTTTGGTACGCTCATTGGAGTTGGCCTTTTGACTCGATTCGGCCGATTATCCCACCTAATGTCATTAGATCATAGAGGCATTGAGCGGAGAGGGTGCTGAATAAGAGCATTTAGGACGGAATCCATTTCAAATCAACAACCACCCGCTCTGCGGCTGGTTGTTGATTTACAAAAAAAACGGGGCGGGTAATATCACAGCATAAGTAAGACATAGCATGTGATTGTTACTCCGCCCCTGTTATTAATCCTCTTATTCGAGATTCTTCACGACCGTAATGGTTACCTGATCGCTACTCACATCACCTTTATCATCTTCTACCGTGACCTCAAATAATAGTGCTTCAGAGCGTCTACCGCGAAGCTTGGGGGCTCTGAAGCTCATACTGCTTGCTGTGTCTCCTGACTGTAATTGAACGTACTTGCCAGAGAGCTGACGCCACGAATAACTCACAATACTGCCATCAGTATCATATGAATTGGCGGCATCAAGCGTGAAGGTTTTCCTCTGTTTAATGGTGGCATCACTACCGGCATCTGCAACGGGTGGGGTATTCACTGCAACCAGGGTGTTGCTCAGCACGACCAGGCCGTTGTTGCTGTCCGCTATCACCACATCCGGTGAGCCATCGCTGTTGATATCACCAACGGCAAGGCCGTGGGGATTGTAGTGTGACGCATAGGGAATCGTGTAGAGTGACTCGGGGGCAAGCTGGCCATCGGCCTGCTGCAGATAGACACCCATTGAAACCCATCCGCCATGCAGTACTACCAGGTCATCTAACCCGTCGAGGTTGACGTCTGCAGCGTGAACCGGTTCTGGGATATCAAGTGACGTATGTGAAATGGCGTCCTCCAGCGTTCCAGTCGAATTTTGTGAAAAGAGCGCGACATGTGAATTCGGTCGGTTTCCGCCATAGCTGACCGCAATATCATTCAGGCCATCACCATTAAGATCGCCAATGGTAGTCCCGCGGGTGAGTTCATTGCCGCCGATATCATAGGGAACGACCGGATCAAAACTACCGCTGATATTCTGGGTTAATACTGCGATATTGTCGTATGCGTATGCCTGACCACTCATGACGATAATATCGTTCAGGCCGTCGTTATTGATATCCCCGAGCTCAAGATCATCGTAACCGCCATGAGGGGCGTAGTAGGTCTGTGCAAGGTCGAATGTACCGTTGTCCAGTTGCAGATAGACCGCTGCGTCACTGCCGCCCCAGCCGATGCCCGCAATATCGGTTAAGCCATCGTTGTTGAGGTCGGCGCTTCTAATTTTGGTTGAATAGATGCTCGGGATGGTGGTTGAAAGGTCAAATGTGCCAGCGCTGTTTTGGGTGAAGATTTCGATATAGGCGCGATCATGTCCGACAGCAACATCCAGTAACGAGTCATTGTTGTAATCACCGATGGCGACTGTTTGAGGGCGCGCAGTATAACTACCCACCGTACTGTATTTTATCGGCGCTGATAGCTGACCCTGTTCATCCTGCAGGAAGACAAACAGTTTATAGTCGTTTTCCGGGTCAAAATAAAAGGATGTCGTTAATACCACATCATTTCGACCATCGCCGTTCACATCACCGACATCGACCGCCTCTGGCCACGAGCCGGTGGGCAGCGAGAGATAAGGGTTAAACAGGTCTGTATTTGCCTGAGCGACTGGCAACAGGCTGCTGATGAGTATCAAGTATGCTGGTATCTTCTTTAGCGCCTGTATTGATTTTTGGGGCATTGAGTTCTCCTTATGGATTATCGGTGGCTGTTGTTGCTCACTTTTGTGATGTGATCATTCATATTGCAGGCGTAATGTCGGCAGATATGGTGTTTACATGAAAAAACTGGTAAGAGGAAACGAGAGGGGAGATATCAGTAGCAGGTAGCACGTCATTTCGGTGAAGGTGGCAATAGGGTATAGCTCAGGTACCTGAACACAGGTCATTAAGCTAATTCTTTCATTACAATATAAAAAAGCCACTATGAATTAATGTTAATTTATGGCATGTTTTGTCTGTGCGCGATTATTGAGTTTTAAGCCATGCGGGTTGTCTGTCTTGCAGGTTGCTTGTGTGGTGAGGGGGTGGTGTCCGCAGGAGCCTCTCAATGAATCTGGACACTGAAAATTGAGGAGCAAAATTCGTTGATTTGAGGCGCTGGTCGCATGTAATAGTCGACTATTGCAAAGAGCAGCAACGAAAAAGTAGCGGATTTTGAACTCAAGATTCGGGTTCATGATTTGTTTAGAGACTCCCCGTCATCGAGTGAGGGCGTAGGGCGGGTTAGCAAAGCGTAATCCGCCGCATGAAAACACAAACAATGGAATGAAAAGTTAAAGGATTAACTGACTATGCCCAATTACTGACGCAACCGAATCAAAGGTGGCTGTTACTTCTTTACCGTAAACCTGCTTGTTTGAAAGCAAACCCGACTAAGAGTGGCCTCATTCGACGTTTTACACGCTTGTGGAAAAAGAAATCTATCCTTTGAATTGGGGTGCTGTGGATAATACGGCATTGTTGGTGGGTGAACCGGAGTGATCATACGGCGGATTACGTTTCACTAATCCGCCCTACAAAAGCAGTTAACTACCAGCACCGCTAGCACGTAGGGCGGATTAGCAAAGCGCGATGAATCAGCGATTCAAGTTCTTTAGCGTAATCCGCCGCATGAAAAAACAAAAAATGGAATGCAAAGTTAAAGGATTAACTTATCATGCCCAATTACCGACGAAACCGCATTGAAGGTGGCTGTTATTTCTTTACCGTAAACCTGCTTGTTCGAAATCAAACCCCACTACTGGTCAATAACATTGACCTGCTACGTGACGTTGTAAAGCGAGTCCGCGCACGATACCCCTTTCATATTGACGGGTGGGTGATTCTGCCCGATCACATGCATTGCATCTGGACGCTACCCAAAGGGGATATGGATTATTCAAACCGGATACGTCTAATAAAAGGCATGTTCTCAAAGAGACTCCCAAAAGAAGAGTGGCTATCTCCTGTGCGGCATCTAAAAGGTGAACGCGGTATCTGACAGCGACGTTTCTCGGAACATACCATCTGCGATGACAAAGACTATGCCGCACACATGGATTACCTGCACTACAACCCGGTTAAACATGGCTACGTTGAAAACGTTAAAGAGTGGCCTCATTCGACGTTTCATAGGCTTGTGGAGAAAGAAATCTATCCTTTGAATTGGGGTGCTATGGATAATACGGCGTTGTTGGTGGGTGAGCCGGGGTGATTCATGCGGCGGATTACCCTAAAGGACTTGAATCACTGATTCATCGCGCTTCGCTAATCCGCCCTACAAAAGCAGTTAACTACCCGCACTGCCAGCAAATCCCACGTTCCGGTATAATCCCACCAAACTAATAAGCAAAAACAGTTAAGCGATAGCATGCTCGATAAAATCACCCACCAACTAGACCCCGCATGGCAAGCCCATTTCGAACACGAGTTCGCGCAGGACTACATGCTCAAACTGCAAGCGTTCCTGAACGCCGAAGAGCAAAACGGCCAGTTGATCTACCCACCCAATGACCAGTGGTTTAACGCCTTTCGCTATACCCCCTTTAATCAAATCAAAGTGGTGATTGTTGGGCAGGACCCTTACCACGGCGAAGGACAGGCACATGGCCTCAGTTTTAGCGTGCCGGATGGTATCAAGATTCCACCATCGCTGCGTAACATCTACAAAGAACTCAATCGTGACCTCGGCATGAAGATCCCAGCTTCGGGTAATCTTGAGGCCTGGGCTAAACAAGGTGTGTTGTTACTAAACGCCTCTTTGACAGTACGTGCCGGGGAAGCCAACAGCCATAGCAAACAGGGGTGGCTAACATTTACCAACGCCGCGATTCAACATATCAACGAACACAAAACAGGCGTGGTGTTTCTGGCGTGGGGCCGCTTTGCCCATGATGTCTGTTCGGTGGTGGATACGACTAAACACTGCGTGATCAAAACCTCTCATCCAAGTCCGCTGGGCGCGAGTAAAACCGGCAAAGACTTTAGCGCGTTTCTAGGATCGGGTTGTTTCTCACAGGCGAATGATTATTTACAACAGCAGGGTAAAGCGCCGATAGACTGGGGGTTGTAGAAATACGCGGCTATTGCTCAGGACCGTAAGGCGGATTAACGAAGTGCGATGAATCAGTGATTCAAGTCCTTTAGGGTAATCCGCCGCATGTTTATTGGCAGTAAGAAAATGAATCGCTACCGCGATGCTCGGCGGGTTACGAAATAAAAGGCATTTCTAACCCACCCTACATTTAATATCTGCTCCTGTTCGTAAGCTAACGCTCTAACCAGATTAAATAACTCCCACATTAAGCTATAATCCTCTCATTCTGAAACAACCGAACCAGATCCAAACCTAAATCAAGTGAAACTATACCTCGCCCCGATGGAAGGGGTCATCGACCACCATATGCGTAACCTGCTTACACGGATCGGTGGTTACCACCACTGCGTCACCGAATTCGTACGCATCACCGACCAACTGTTTCCGCCTGTGGCCTTCCACCGTATCTGCCCGGAACTCAAATACGCCAGCAAAACCAAAGCAGGTACCCCGGTCACGCTGCAGATCCTCGGCGGCGACCCCAACGCCATGGCCGAAAACGCACAACGCGCAGCCGAACTCGGTGCCGCGGCGGTCGACATCAATTTTGGCTGCCCATCACGCTTCACCAACAGCAAAGCGGGTGGGGCGGTACTGTTAAAAGAACCCGAACGGATTTATAAAATTATCGATGCCGTACGCAAAGCCGTATCAACAGAACTCTCCGTCTCCGCCAAGATACGCCTCGGTTATGAAAACACCGACCTCGCGTTGGAGAACGCCAAGGCGGTCGAAGCGGCCGACGCCAGCTTTATCACCGTCCACGCCCGCACCAAGGTTGACGGTTACCACCACCCGGCCAGATGGGAGTGGCTCGGCAGGCTCAATGACGCACTTACCATCCCACTGGTCGCCAACGGCGACATCAATAGTGTGGACGACTTTCTACGCTGCCGCGAAATGAGCAACTGCGAGGATTTCATGCTCGGGCGTGGCGCGGTGATCCAGCCCGATCTCGCAAGACAGATCAGCGCGACCTACGCCCAGAACCCGACAGCCCCGATGGAGTGGAGTGACGTGATCGCACTGGTTATCGGGCTGACCGATCTGATGCAAACTCAACCAACCATCGCTGGCAAAAAAGTGCTGGGGCGGATGAAACAGTGGCTCGCTTACCTGAAGCGGCAATACCCAGAGGCGGGGGTGCTGTTTGGCGAGATCCGCCAGATGAAACAGTTGTCGCAGGCGCTCGTTTTGCTGAGCCAAAAGGGCCGTTCCGTTGCCGCGTAGCCTGGATGGAGTGTTAACGGAATCCGGGGGTGTTATGGTCTGATCTCCCGGATTCCGCTCTGCTGCATCCGGGCTACATCGAGGATAAACAGGCATCATTCTCCGGATTACCGCCCAAACGGCGCTAATTTGGCCCTAAGTACCTGTTTTCCACAAGATAACCTTGTGTCTCACCCCCATTTGCACTAAAATCTCGCGGTTCCAACAATTTGTTTTCTCCTTGCCTTACCGCGTTGGTCGGAAGGTATAACCCATGAGGAGTGTTATGAGACACTACGAAATCGTGTTTCTGGTCCACCC
>CALZMY010000294.1 GCA_945788675.1 uncultured Gammaproteobacteria bacterium
CGTGATATTGCAGCGCTGGGTGTGATCGGATATGAAGCAGGGTTGGCAGTGAGTGCAGATGAGGCGCAGCCGGTTTATTTGCGCAATAATGTGGCGGTGAAAAAGGCCAGGTAGCTTTCGTTATTGCTACACAGGGGGTATCGTCCTTTTTTCTCATTGTAAGAGCGCTACATCAGTCGTCCTCGGTAGTAAGAGAGAGCCTCTTCCAGCAGGTTATGGAAAAAGTGGTGATGCCATTTCAGCGATTGCAAATGGAGATGGGTTTTGGATACGTAACATAGAGCAATAAAGTGTTTCCGAGAAGTAGTGTATTGCAATCAGTTCAAGGTTAGATTAATAAGGCACTGCCACCATAACCCTATACAAAAGCAATCTATTTAGTTATAAATGAGCGAATGCGTTATTGTTTTCATACGCGTCCACATAGGGAAAAATAAGTATGAGTTTCATACCCGGTTATAAGCATGATATTTTTGTAAGCTATGCTCATGTTGATGACCTGCCGCTTGGGACTGAGATAGGATGGGTGACCAATTTGGTCGGTTGTTTGAAGACCCGCCTGGCTCAAATGCTGGGGCGTAGTGATGCGTATTCTCTCTGGATGGACAATGAAGAGCTACGTAAACATAAGAAAACCACGCCACAAATTATAGAGGCGCTGCGTGAAACGGCTACTATTATAATAGTGCTGTCACCAGGCTATCTGGCATCAGATTGGTGTAAACGCGAGAAAGAGAATTTTCTTGAGTTTGTGAAGGAACGCGGTGGTTCGCGGGTATTTATTATCGAACGGGAAAAGGTTGATAATCATCCAGGCGAATTCAACGACCTGGGAGTGTTTCGATTCTGGGGGGTTCGCAAAGACGGTAAAACGCGTATTTTAGGGAGCCCTACACCTGCGGGTGATCAGGAGTTCTATGATCGAATAGATGATCTGGCCGCCGAGCTGAAAGAGGAGTTATACAGTTTAAAAAAGGGCGCTAGCGTGACTTCTCCTGAACCGGTATCACAAACAGAACAGCCGACAGTATTTCTTGCCCAGACCACTGATGACCTGGAAATTGAGCGAAATAAGGTAAAGCGGTATCTAAATCAGGCCGGAGTGAGTGTTCTTCCAGCGACGTGGTATCCCCAGGAGCCGGGTGCCTTTAGAGACGCGGTGCAAAGAGATCTCAGTAAGTGTGCGGTTTTCGTTCAGCTGTTAAGTGGTGTGGCCGGCAGGAAGCCACCAGACCTGCCGCAAGGCTATACTAAATTACAGCTCGAGATTGCCCAAGCCGCAGGTATCCCTGTTCTACAATGGCGAAGACCGACGCTTGAACTTGCTGACATTGATGACGAAGATCACCGGGCGTTACTTGAATCAAATACCGTAAGAGCTGAAAAGGTAGAAGATTTCAAGCGCGAAATCGTTAAGCGAGTGTTTGAGAAACCAGAACCGCTACCAGATGAACACCTTAATGCCTTTGTATTTGTAGATATGGAGACGCCAGACCGTCCTTTGGCAGAAGCAGTCTGTAAAGTGCTGGATGAGTACGGCGTTGATTATTCGCTTCCGACTCAAAATGATGACCCTGCTGAGTATCGCCATGATCTCGAGCATAATCTGTCGCTTTGCGATGGTCTGATTGTCGTATATGGCACAAGTACGAAGTCCTGGGTGCGTCGTCAGCTGCTTGAATGTCGTAAAATTATGGCCATGCGTAAAACACCACTCAACGCGTTTGCACTATATGAAGGGCCACCAGAAAAAAAAGAACCCCTGGATTTAAAAATACATAACATGAAGATACTTAACTGTCGCAAGGGGGTTAATGAAGTAGAATTCAAATCATTTATTAACGGTTTGCGCAAGGCAGCAGGTTAATGGCAAGCAAGATACCATATCCTGGTTTAAGGCCATTTCATCGCGATGAGTCCGATATATTTTTCGGACGCGAAGAGCAGACAGATGAACTGCTAAGGAAGCTTGGTAGTTCCAGTTTCCTTGCTGTTATTGGTCCTTCGGGGTGTGGTAAATCATCGCTTGTTCGCGCTGGAATGATTTCAGCGCTTGAAACTGGCTTTATGGCACAGGCCGGTGCGCGGTGGCACATAGCGGTCATGCGGCCCGGCAATCATCCAATACGTCGACTTGCTGAGGCGCTTATCAGCGATGATGTACTTAGACCTGAATATGCAGATAAAACTGATGCAGTTGAATTTCTTAATGCCACACTACGACGAGGCCCATTAGGCTTAATAGAAGCCTTGAATGAAACGCCACTGCCAGAAAAAACCAATCTTCTGTTAGTGGTGGACCAGTTTGAAGAGATCTTTCGTTTTCAACGAGAAGGTGATTCTGACGAGGCGGATGCATTTGTGGCATTGTTGCTTGAAACAGCAATTCACAGGGATATTAACGTATATGTGGTAATTACCATGCGTTCTGATTATCTGGGTGACTGTGCCGTGTTTACAGGATTACCAGAGGCCATTAATGAAGGGCTATATTTAACCCCTCGAATGAACCGTAATCAACGCCATATCGCCATTGTTGGTCCCGCGCGTGTATATGGCGGTGATGTTGATGATGATCTCGTTAATCGTTTACTTAATGAATCTGGTGCTGATCCAAGAAAGCTGCCCGTTTTACAGCATCTTTTAATGCGTATGTGGGAGTGTTCTCGATCTGGGGAGATCGATACCGCTACAAATGTACAGAACATTCCAATATCGACTGAAGTTTCTGCTGATGCAATTGGTCATAAACTTACCATTTCTACCTATGAAATGGTCGGTGGTATTGAGGGTGCGCTATCTAATCATGCGGATGAAGCCTTTTCCATTCTGGATAATGAACAGCAACAGATTGCTGAAATCATGTTTCGCAGCCTTTGTGAATGTGAACCTGGTCGTCGTTACAGTCGTCGTCCTACCTCGATCGAGGAGATCGCAAAGCTCGCTAATATAAGCCCTGAAAAGGTTATGAATATTGTGGAGGTTTTCCGTAGCACTGAATATGCCTTTATCGTCCCTGCGCTTCCTGAATCCATATATTCCAATACTGTATTAGACATTAGCCATGAAAGCCTGATACGGCAATGGAAAAGATTGAATGAATGGGTGAATGCAGAAACAAAAGCTGTTGAGACATATCGTTTTCTTGAGCAAACGGCGTGCCGATGGAAAGAAGGTAAAGCAGCGTTGTGGGGTACGCCGGATCTTGAAAACGCGGAGGCCTGGGAGTCTCAGCAAAAGCCGACGCCAGAATGGGCAAGTCGCCTGGGAGAGCATTACGATTATGCTATGGAGTTCCTGAATGCAAGCAAACT
Source organism: uncultured Gammaproteobacteria bacterium (assembly GCA_945788675.1). GTDB lineage: Bacteria > Pseudomonadota > Gammaproteobacteria > SZUA-140 > SZUA-140 > SZUA-76. The sequence goes on from CALZMY010000294.1 coordinate 3,315, forward strand.
GCTGCGTGACGCTGAAAAAAATAAAGCAGAAAAAGAAAGACGACGAGAAATAAAGCAACTGCGTTTTCGCTCAGGTATTTATATTTTATTATTTCTGATTAGTACTGTTACTGCTGTGTGGGGCTGGTTTGAGCGAAAAAATGCTGAGTGGGAAAGAACAAAGAGTTTCTCTAGTGAGCTAGCACTATTAGCGATAGATAAGTTAGATGAGAACCCTGAGCTTAGCACATTGTTATCCTGGCACGCTGCCTTCGATATGTACTCTAAGAACAAGGAAGAAAAAATTACTAAATCGGTTCAGGAATCTCTTTATCGTATCCTTGATAGATTGAGAATGAATGGGCGCTTGATTGGGCATAACGATAGTGTGTTAAGCACTGCTTTCACTAATGATAATAGCCTGATCGCGACAGGAGGTATTGATAAAAAAGTTATTATATGGGACACGCAAACGCTAAATAAAATTTATACATTGCCACATGATGACTGGGTGAGTGGCATAAAGTTCTCCGAGGATAACAGGCATTTAATTTCCTCAACAGCTGACGGGCGAGTCTTCCGCTGGGATATCGCTAATCAAAAGAGGTCAGAGCTAATAGATGTAGGTGAGGAGTCATCGATTATTTTTAGCCCGGATTTAATGCAGGTGGCATCTGTGGCTGAAGGATCAGTGAAGATCTGGAATGCAGAGACTCGAATGATCGAACGGGTAATCCCGCTCCCTGATAATATCTATATTGATATGTTAAGGGGGGTTCAGTTTCATGAAGATGGATCAGAGCTTTATATTACAACCAATGATGGAACAGTTTGGCTGACTGATAAAGACCGCATTCCAGCAAAGCCTTATTTCAAAATACCTGATCAAGCTTCATTACCAAAACTCGTTAAATTATCACCTGATGGGAAATACCTGGCGGCTTCCCGACTGGATGGAACGATTAAATTATGGAATATAAAAGCCAGTAAATTACGGCATACCATTAACCATAAAAAAGTCCAGAACATCGAATTTAGTGCTGATGGTCATTCAATGGTGACCTACAGTGTGGATAGTAAAATCAGGGTGTGGAATGTTGTTACTGGTGAAGAGGTCTACACGTTACATGGGCATAAAGGTTATATAGATTTAGTCACGTTTAGTCCTGATGGTGGGTTGCTGGCATCTGTGTCTGAGAATAATGATGTGATTCTCTGGAATGCAAAATATGGCGATTTTCAAAGAGTAAGAAGAAGTGTTTTTAGTCATGACCTGAGTTTGATGGCTACTGTTAACAGAGGAGTAGGTGTATATCGGCCAAAAATAATGTTGAGAAATGTTAAAACCAATGAATTGACTACGCTGCCACAGGATATCTGTCAATCTTATGAAGTCGATTTTAATAAAGTTGATATTGCACTCACTAATGATAATAAAAGTTTAGTCTTGTTAAGTCAGGATGGTCATGTGATAACCTGGGATATAAAATCACAAAGATCAAAATGTGATCGCCTGACACAGAAAACAATTAACTTCCACTCTTTTAACGCGAGCAAGCAATATCTAGCGTACGCAAGTGAAAAAATAGCTTCTGTGCTGGATATTCAAACGGGTGAACGCTTTACGCTTCTTTTCAGAAATAATGCTAGTGAGATAATAAGTGAAGTGGCGTTTCATCCGGAAAACACTTCACTCGTTGCAGTAGCCGTGAAAAATCCTCGCACATTTGTGCACAGGATTGAATTATGGGACGTTGCCTTGCGTAAAAAAGTGGACGTTTTTTCAGGCATCAGAGGGCATATAAAAGATATAACATTCAGTTCAGATAATAGATACATGGTAACGAATTTTGCAGAAAAGGAACTATCTCCTTTGTTATGGGATCTGAGAACAGGGAAATCCCGGGCTTTGACAGGGCACAAAAATGGTGTGAATGGCGTTTTGTTTAGCCGAAATAATAAATATCTGATTACTTTTGGTAAAGATCAAAAGGTAATGGTATGGGATCCAGTCGCGTATGAGAAAGTAGATACTTTGCTTGGGCACAACGATTCGATAAAAAAGGTTGTCTTTAGTCCAAATAACAGATACCTGGCGACCATTGGTGAGGATAATGCGGTTAAATTATGGGATATAGCGTCGTGGAGTAATATGTTTACTCTGGCAGTGGGGAAAAACATCAGTGAACTAGCATTCAGCGGCGATGAGAAACGCTTGTTTATTATCAGTGATGATAACTTAATCAGCTCGTATGCATTAGAAATTGAAGATCTTATCAATGAGATAAGGATGAGGGTTAAACGTGACGATTTGAGCGAGGATGAGTGTCATGATTATTTAGAAAAGGATGAGTGTCCGAAGGTATCCTATCTTTAGGGAATCTCGCATTTCTATCCGCTCAGAATAAACCAGAGATCCCTTGGTGTTTATGTCATTGATATTGAATAGTCATGCCATATATGGGCCCAAACATCGTCATGCAAAAACAGGGCTCACCTACCGGTGCTGGAGCGACCATTTGACAAATACCAGCATCAGTGGAGCATAGGGAGGTTAATTGGGGTTGTCGCCGGCGCTGAGGGCGCTGCCTGGATAATTTTTGACAAATACGCTCTATCTCTCTTTTAGAGTATCCTTCATCCAGCATTTCGAAAATATCATCTTGTGTACATTCTGCCTGAACTTGAGTGGGCCAGAAAACAATGACTAAACATGTGCATACAAAAAAAGTATGCAGTCGGGTTGTCCGTTTCATTAACACACTCTCTTTCATTGATAGTCACAAATATTCATCGTTGAATAATATCAAATATCTAAATTATAGTGTCTTTTTTATGCATATATATTTTGTCTGATTTGACTCATTAAGTGTATGCCTTCCACTTCAGGGTTGGATAAAGATACCTTACGAAAAAGATCAACTATAGAGAGTCCTCGATTCCTAAGCGAAATTGATATAATGTTGACAAAGAGGTATAGGGCACGCGAAAAATATGGCCTTGATAATAATATAACAAGGTGGGGTGTCTACTAAGCTTTATGTGTTTTTTAGCTTTTACACAGAGGTGATACATGGATGAATTAACACTGAATAGCGAAAATTTTCCTTCAGCGACAAACGATGAGGGCGCAGCCCTGGAGTCGAAATTAAAGGCCATCCTGCAGGAAGATTTTCATGGAAATTTATACGCTATGTTGGCTAACTACCAGCGCATCCTGGCAGACAATCACCAACGTGAGCAGTGGCCACTGCTGCATGAAAAACTCCAGACCCTGTTCATGTGTGGTAAAGCGGTCCCTGTCGATGGACCGATGATCGGCATCCCTGTGTCGATCCGCGACAGCGATTATTTCCGCGAGACTGCAACACTGTTTGGCAAGGCACGCTCAATGTTGGCGTCCGTTGAAATCATGTCGACGGCGTGGAACGCCACGTTTGCCGACACTGGCCTGTGGATGGGGAAAACCTTTGAGCCGGTGAGTGAAGCAGTGGTGCGGGAGAAGTGCGATGACGATCCCGAACTGATGGCGGCTTATGACCCGGCGACCACGCGTATCGGTCGCAATTTCTTTCGTGAACCGGGGGATCCCAATCTGCTGCAAAACATGGGGTTGCCGGTACTTGAACAGGTATGGAATTTACGCGACAGACCGATGTCTGTGACTGCCGAGGGGTTTGAGGGTGAATTGCTGGAGACCAACCTGGAGAAAGAGAAGGCGATTCCCTACAGCATGACCGGTGGTATCTACCTCGCAGGGATGGGCATTTCGGCTGTCCCGGAGATGCAGGGTAAAGCGGTCTATCAACTCAACTACCGCTGGACCAATCTGAATCCTGCCTACCCGATGACCTGTTTGATTGATGAACTGGTGCAAGTGGGCGAGGGTGTCTACCTCGGCCAGCTGGTGTTTGCTACTAAACACTACAGCCTGGGTGCGATTGATCTGCCCTTTATCCCGGGTGAACGGGATATCGAACTGGGCGAGGCCTATGAGCCAAACAAGCACTCCCTGTTTGAATCGATTCGGGCGATGCTGACGGGTCAGAAAGAGATCGCCAAGCCTGATTACGGTTATCAGAATAACGGTTTCTTTTTGATGATGGATCCGACCTATGCCAAACAGGTGTATGCCGATGACGCCTTTCCACAGTTGCGACCACGGCCTGGCGAAATGGGCTTTAAAG
>CALZMY010000295.1 GCA_945788675.1 uncultured Gammaproteobacteria bacterium
CTCTCCGTAGCAGTCAGCCATGCCAGTACGCTCACAGGTATCAGTAGCGACAGACCAATGATGATGCGCAGCGTCCGCTTCATAAGTCTGGCCCGATGTTGATGTGGAGTCGCCAGGGACGGTCCTCACGGCTCACGGCTGTCGCCAGGTCGATACGTACCGGGCCTACCGGTGACTGCCAGCGCACACCAAAACCCGCACCTCGCTCCAGTTTCTCAGAGATGTCATCAATAGCATTACCGCCATCATAAAATATCGCAGCGCCCCATTTCCCATTGAGACGATGTTCAAATTCAATACTGCCGATCATCAGATGTTTACCGCCCACCACGTCGCCACTGCTATCCACCGGACCAAGTGACTGATAGGCATAGCCGCGCACGCTCTGAGTGCCACCGGCAAAGAAACGCACCGAAGAGGGCAGCTGATGAAAATCATCAGTCCAGGTCCCCCCCAGTCTGCCACGGGCAATCACACGGTTACGGCGACCTAACGGGTTGATCGCCTTGATCCCTCCCTGAAGCTGGAAAAAATCAGTGTCGGAAACCAGCTTTTCGCTGGCACCACGTAACCCTATATCAAAGTGCACCCCATCGAGGGTGAAGATAAAATCACGGCCCCAGGTACGACTCCAATTAACGCCAGGAATCAGCAGCGTAGAGGTACCGCGATCTTTAGCGACGATGAACTCCTCCTGCTGATAATTGAGCGAGACAGATTCACGCCAGGACCCACGGCTGCGGTTAAGACTGATCCCGACGGTGCGCACGGTGCTCTCACTGCTATCGGTTTCCTCATTGACCACACCAGCACTGTATACGATCTGGTCAGTACGAGGATTGAGTACCGGTACGCGGTAATAAGCACTGAGACTATAGCCGATCTCAGAGACTTCAGTTTCAGTGTTAAAGCGATGGCCGCGACGGTTCAGGCGGGGAATTTCCCAGCCGAATTTAGCGCGGGCTCCGGTATCGGTGCCATAACCGAGTCCAAAACTGTAACGATGGCGATTGCGCGGCGTGAGCATAACGGCAATGGGGATCTCATCACTATCAAGTTGCACTTCACCCGGTGAAACTTCAACGGTGCGGAAATAATCGCTGTCATTAAGGGCCTGCTGCAGATTGATCAGCTTATTGAGTGTATAAGGTGAACCTCTTGTGAAGGGAATATAACGTTGCAGGAGTTCCGGGTTGAGCACATCCTGTACCAACAGCACTTCGCCAAAATGGTAACGTGCACCACCATCGTAATATAGCTGTATACGTGCCTCATAGGCATCAAGATCAATCTCTACCCGATGTTCGGTAAAGCGCGCATTGAAATAGCCGCGCTCCGCTGCAAGCCTGGCCAGGCTCGCTTTGATATCTTCGTACTTGAGATGATTAAATACCTTTCCTTTTCCTAATGGCAGAGTTGTCATCAGTGAGCGAAACGCGGCGTCTTCACTGATCTCACCGCTTAATGAAAAATCGAATTGACTCACCAACAGAGGTGGACCGGGGTCGATGGTATAGGCCGCCAGCCAGTCACCGGGCGACAATTGTGTTAATTCCGTCTTAATCAACGGACGATAATAGCCAAAGGGCTGCAACGCCTGGGAAATTTCCTGTACTGCTTTTTTGTGGAGACGGTGCAGACGGCCTTCACTCATCAACGCGTGATTTTTTTGTTGCTCAATGCTTAGAAACAGGCGGACATTATCTTCCAGCAGTTTTTCGATGCCGCTGATCTGAACATTAACGTTATCCTGCGCAAAGAGAGTTGTGGAACACAAACAGGCCAGTAGCGCCAGCAGTATTCGCTGCGTTTTATACATCCAGATTCCTAACTTATAAAGTCACTTTACTAATACTAATGGCTTGTTACTGTTATAAGTATTGTAATCTCTAAACGAAGCATTGAGTGCATTTTTTACATTTATAAAAACACCTTAAGTCCAGGGACATTATAACCTTCGCCAGCCTAAAGCCTCTGATAAGCTATTAAAGACTCACATTATTTCCAGAATCAAATGACTGATACAATGCTGCAATAATTGCTCCTGGGTCTGTATCCTCGCTGAAGGTCACACAGGCGTAACTATCATCGCCTATCTGAAACTGGACATTCCCTTTACCCTGACGATCGATGCGAACACTTTTATCTTTGAGGCCAGATGGCTTACCTTTTTTTCCACCGACCAGACTCTTCGCTCCATCATCGTACATCGCTTCAACATCTAATTTGCTGATTAAAACAGCCAACATCTTACGCTGGCCTTTACTCCCTTTAACCAGACCTCGCCCACCTGACCCAGCATCGTCTTCCACTTCCTTTTCTGCTTTTGGGCATTTGCTTGTATTATGACTCTTTGCACCACAGATTTTACATTTCAGCTGCACGGTCTTCCCAACAGCTCGCTGCACTGGGGAGCATGCCGGGCAACCACATCCTTTACCATGCGATGAGCTTTCCGCCTTCATCTGTAAGGCCCTGGCACCCATCACATCCGCCTCCTTCTCCAGCGCAACATCATCGTTAATATTGACGTTATCTTTCATTTGCATAGTTGGCCTTACCCGCCCCTGCTTCTGCTGCGCTACATGCCACGCCTCGTGTGGCAAATGCTTCTCCTGACCTGAAGCGATATGAATATCCGTGCCCTGCGCATAGGCGTGAGCATTTAATTGAGCAGGTCTATCCGAGTTGTAGTGCACTTTGACATCATCCATCGCATAGCCCGACATCTGTTCGATGCCCGCTTTGAGATTATCGGGCAGGCCGGTGTTGTTGGCACTGGCAACTGGCTTCTGCTGAATCGATTCTGCGCTGAATTTTCCCTGCAACAACTCTTCATCTTCTTCTACTCGCTGTACAGCTTCGAATTTTCCTTGCAACAGCTCTTCTTCCTCTTCCACCCGCTGCGTCGTTTCGAACTTGCCTTGTAGCAACTCCTCTTCCTCTTCTACTCGCTGTGCCGTCTCGAATTTACCTTGCAGCAACTCCTCTTCATCTTCTACCCGTTGCACCGTCTCGAACTTGCCCTGCATTAATTCTTCATCTTCTGGCATCGCTCGCTGCAAAACGCTAGAGGCTGCCTTCATCTGTAGCTCATCTTCACTCGCCGCCTGCCGTTGAGCCATCTGCTTTGCGCTGGTATTGATCGCTTTTATTAATTTACGCTGGGTGATGGCCGAAGAACGATTATCGATGAGCTGTAACGAAGACGCATGATCATGCTGTCGTTTCAAACCATTATTCGCACCCCATGCTCTGGAATTATTTACCATTTTATCAACATAAGATTTCATAACGAGACTCCTTTAGCGGCACCATACAACATCGCTCACAACACCAGCAACGTAATCAAAATCAAAGACCCCAGCACCACTGGCCAATAGGCTACCTTGGGGATAATATTGTCATTGTATAAAATAATCTTAGCCCAACCCTGCGCTTTAATGGAAAATAGATACGTATTTGCAGTAGCGACAACAAGCAACCCATACATCAAGATATAAAAATACTCTATATAGACAATGCTTGCACCCGCAAACTGCTCTCTAAGCTGGATATGCGCCAACATCACCACAAAGAACAGAGCTGAACTCGCCCCAATAAAACCAGAGGTATTAAAGCCAAGTTTGCTTGATAGCGCTTCGTTGGAGCTTACCGTTAACAGTGCAGCAAATAACAATGTCGCAACAAGAAAAAGCGGCAGTAGGTAGACGATAAATGCATTTTCGAACTTCCGTTTAACCACAAAATTATAGTGAAGCTCTGGAAACCCCTCCTGACCGATGTAATCAGCTATCCCGAAGTCAGTATCGTAACTTGAAAATTTATAGTCAAAATAAGTATTTGCACGCGTCCATGTACCGAGGACGATGTTTTCTTCAATGCCGAAGATATCTGACAGTCCAGTGGCTTTGTAAGCCTCGTAATCTGGAACAAGCACAGTATTGCGGGAAAACTCTTTTGGCCACATACGCACCCATACTGTTTTATGATCAAAAGGATAATGCGAATAATCAAACGGTTGTTTCAGGGTCGCCTCAAAATACCAGCCGATGACCTCTTCATCGCCATTGCGAACACGATAGACTTCACGTGGTTCAATATCACTACCAGAATTAACCTGCTCAGGAAGGATAAAGCCAATCTCAGTTTTTCCAGGCTTGACGGCATCATGCACACCATCTCGATATCGCTGCCAGATATACCCCGTTAGATTAACTTCGCTTGAATTAAAGAATTGCAAAGACTGGATAAAAATTCCGGTTTTAACCTTGATCGTCTTTTCCGCATCAGGCATGGAATCATACAGCCGATCTTCCCAGTGATTTTTTAGATAATCATTTGCAGCCTGCTCACTCACTAGCTGGGTAGGCTCGACTTCATACTGGTTCATCTTCATCCACAGGTTAACCAGAATAATAACCAGAATTGTTGATACAACTGCAGATATCAACCACCAGTACGTTTGCTTCATTAAAGAATTTCCTTTCCTGTTAAACAGGGATATTTAGTCATACTACTCTCGGTACATAAAAATGGTGAAATCATCCACCAGATAATCGTTGATTAACGCCACTCGCGGTGAAAGTGACTTGCAAAAGGTAAATATTTCCTCTACATCATGGCCCACTAACAGCGGATGTTCTGGAAATGTTGAGACATCTAGCATATTAAACGCCAACGCACATTCCGCGGATGCGTACATTTTAGCGATGGCTTCTTTATAAAAAACAGCATTTTCACAACGATAACCGAGTGCTCCAGAGGCGATGACATAATCAACCTTTGGCAATTCAGCGACGCTGAAATCGGTTTGATAAAAGGAGGTGTTGGGCAGATGACCGTAGCGTTCACTCGCTTCGACAATAAACTCTGGCATCTGATCAACCCCGACATAACTAATCTCGGAAAAACGAGCATCCAGAAAAATTTTTAAATCGCCTCGGCCACAGCCGAGGTCAAGTATTGAACAGCCGCTCAGATCGGCTATCTGGGCAATCACTTCAAATCTTTTTAACTGGCTTTTCCCTTCTTTCCAGCCGAGTGATTTTACCGATCCACTAAATTCCTCAATACGGTGACGGTGGTAATGGATGATAGTGGCTTTCTCAATCAGTTCCATTTCTATAAGACACGCTTTTCCTTGTTATATGTTCAACAGATTTCATGCCACTATGGGTTCCAGATATTATAATCAGCATTGAAAGCTGCTCTGCTCACAAGGTTATACCTTAGCGGCTTAGGCTCTCCTTCGAGGTGGCCACGATGTGCATCGCCAATTTTCCACACACCGCTTTCATTGGCCC
>CALZMY010000296.1 GCA_945788675.1 uncultured Gammaproteobacteria bacterium
ACACCCAAGGGTATTTCACCCTTGCGGTACGAGCGAAGCGTGACGGAGACCACCGGGAATACCTTTAGGTACTGGAAGTCCAAATCCTTTAGGGCGGCAATCTCAGCACTATAAGATTCATCAAGTTCAGAGGTTCCCTAAGTCAATAACACCCTAAGAGGCGTAGCACTTATATTGATTCTGCTGATCATTCCGATGTTGACTCTTTAACACCACGTCTATAAATGATGTAACCATTCAGGAAATGGTTGAGTAACAGGTCACTGCACTCCTTGAAGTTTTTGTGCTCACGCTTGCGAAAGATTCCCGACAGTTCTGCTTTTTTGATCTCATATCCAGCGAGTTTAAAGATCTCAATGATGTCGACCTCTTTGAGGTCGAGCGCGATACGCAGTTTCTTGATAATTTCATTATTGGTCATGGTGATGGCGACTTCTTTTGGCGTTTTTCGGTGGCGGTCTGTACAGTGATCTTCTGCTCTAGTAATGGCTGACCATCTTGTTCTAGTGCTTTTTCAGCAGCAGCTTTCTGAGAAAAGGTGATAAAGGCATAGCCCTTGGGAGCTTTGCTTTTTTTATCGAGCGGTAGATTGATATCCGTGATTTCACCATACTCAGAAAAATGCGCTTTAAGCAGGATATCGGTGACCTCCTTATCGAGGTTACCCAGATAGATTTTATTGTTTGGCATACGTGCTCGTAGTATCGAATAAATAGTACGCCTATTATGGGGCAGGTGAAGGCTTTTGGCGATCTCTTCCTGCATCTGCATCGAGATGAAGATATGCGATACTCTACAATCAAAACATTGACCTGACAGGCAGTATTTAATGTGACGACCATTGAGCAAAAAATGTTTGACCACGATGGAAGTTTGCTCGCTTATCGGCTGCTACGGCGGGATGACAGCTCGATTGTCGTTGTGATGATCCATGGTCTGGCGAGCAATTCGAGCCGCTGGACAGAGTTTATTGAGCATAGCGACCTTAAACCGAGGTGGGATTTTATCGCTGTTGACCTGCGTGGCCACGGTGCCTCTGTGGTGCGCTGTCGGCAGAGTCATCGCTTATGGGCGAGCGATCTACAGGCGCTGTTGCAACATGAAGGGTATCAACAGGCAATAGTGATAGGCCACAGCCTCGGTGCCCAGGTAGCGATTCATTTTGCACATCGATATCCGCAGATGAGCAGAGGACTGGTGTTAATTGAACCGGTATTGCCCGATTGTCTGTTACCCACGGCGGCACTGTTAACTCGGTTAAGACCGTTACTTCGTCTGTTGATCGCTACAGTGCGTATCGCCAACCACCTCGGATTACGCCGTCGTAACATCCCCGTGCGTGACCTCTATCAACTCGATCAGCACATGCGGACGCTGTTGCGCTCTGATCCGAATACAGATATCGCTCGCTATTACGCCAGGCCGCTCGCTGATCTCAGATATGTTGCTACTGTCAGCTATCTTCAGGACTGGCATGAGTTAGTGAGTCCACTGCCGTCATTGAATGTATTACATATGCCGCTGCTAGCGCTGTTATCAAGTGGAGAACAGCTCAGTGATGAGGAAAAATTACTGCGCTCACTACAATCGTTATCCAATGCCAGGATCAAAACATTTGACGCCAATCATTGGTTATTGACTGAACTACCGTGTGAGACACGCATTGCCATTGAGACGTGGTGTAGATCAGAGTGGAGCGAATGACATTTATGCATCCTGTCGAAATTGAACATTATTCAGGGCTAAAGCTGTTTCGCTATCTTGTTGCCGTGCTGTTTGTCGCAGCCGTATTGGGACTTTTTCTCTTTCGCAGTGAGATCGATATTAGCGCTTTAGAGCACTGGCTGGCCGCGCGTCCCACTGCAGCGCCGTTACTGTTTATTTTGATTTACACCATTCTGGTACCGCTGTTTTTTCCGGGCATTCTGCTTGCCTTGATGGGTGGTGCGCTGTTCGGACCGCTGTGGGGGAGTTTGTATAACGAAATAAGTGCCGTCATGGGGGCAACCGCCTGTTTTGTAATAGCCCGTTACATTTCAGAAGACTGGGTAGAGCGGAAAATTCCGGCTAATTTAAGACACCTGAAGCAAGGTGTTGAAAGTGAGGGATGGCGATTTGTGTTAATGGTACGGTTGGTTCCCTGGGTGCCTTATGCGCTGTTAAATTATGCACTTGGGGTATCTGGAATACGATTGTTTCCATTGATCAGCATAACCGCCCTGTGCATTTTTCCGCGGGTTATCGCCTACAGCTACATCGGCCATGCGGGCCACATGGCACTGGCCGGAAAGCAGGCCACTGGAGAGTTGCTATTACTCATACCGTTAGGTTTAGCTGTTATTTTCTTACCCTATTTAGCGCTAAAATTTCGCCAGGCGCTAAAGCGTTAATGGATGTGGCATGCATATTATGTAGGGAAGAAAAAATGATAGAAGCCCTTTAACGATATCGTTTTGAACGCTTTGCATGATAGCCTCATTGATTAGCGACTAAGTAATATTCAATCAGGAACAATATCAATGACATACTAATTTCATCAGTTATTTGAGAGTAATGTCAGGCAATGACTTTAATGATCAGTAAAATATAGCTACATAAAGCCGGGTTACTGGCCTTGCCGTTGCGATGGGTATAAGCTATTAATGAGTTCATTAACTGGGGAGCTGAAATATGAAATCTACATGGATAGTGGTTGCGGATAGCAGCCGTGCAAGACTCTTTTCAGCAGCGTCGGCTAGCGACGTTTTAGTTGAGGTGGGTGATTTAATACATTCAGCAAGTCGTCTTCATGAAACTGACCTCGGCAGTGACCGACCGGGTCGCAGTTTCGATAGCGCTGGAGAGGGACGGCATGCAATGGAGAGTCCGCAAAATCAGGAGGCGATCCTCTTTGCCAGAGAGATTTCAGCGTATCTTAAAGAGCAACATGATAAAGGGGCATTTTCCAAACTGGCGATCATTGCAGCACCTGAGTTCCTGGGGCATCTGCGTGCCACAATCGATCAAAACCTGATGAATCTAGTGGCACTGGAGGTCGACAAAAATCTGGTGCAACATGATCCTGTGGAGATAAGGCAGAGCCTGCCGCAACACCTGCCCATCTGAAATTAAGCACTGTCTTGATTTCAGCGTAACAAAAGGATAGCGCATGGAAATTGAGTTTCTTGGTGCGGTCCGAGAAGTCACAGGTTCCTGTTATCGGCTACGCATTGGCGATTATCAATTGTTGGTGGAGTGCGGCCTGATTCAGGGTGGATTCGAACACGAAAAAAAGAACGTCGATCCTTTTCTATTTAAGCCCGCTGAGATCGATGCTGTGGTACTGACACACGCCCACATCGATCACTCGGGACGTTTGCCGCTACTGGTACGACGTGGTTACAATGGACCGATCTATACGCATTGCGCCACTGTGGACCTCTGCGCGATCATGCTGGAAGATGCCGCCTACCTCAATGAAAGGGAGGTGGAGTTTGAGAATCGCAAACGTGAACGTAAAGGGTTGCCACTGCTCGAACCGCTCTATAGTCGCAATGATGCACGTGTAACACAACAACAATTCAAACCAGTAAACTATCATCAACGCGAAGAGATACTGCCCGGAGTGGTGTTGACGTTATATGACGCTGGGCACATCCTTGGCTCCGCCATTGTTGAGCTGGAGATCACCGAGCAGGGACAAACGCGTAAAATAGTTTTCAGCGGCGACCTTGGCCACCATGGCGCACCGATCCTGCGTGATCCGGAGGTGTTGACTGACGCTGACCTGGTGGTGATGGAAAGCACCTATGGTGACAGGTTGCATCGCCCATGGGATGAGACGTGGCAGGAGATGGGAGAGATCCTCGCCAGTGTGCGCAAGGGGCGTGGCAATGTCTTGATTCCCGCTTTTACGGTGGGTCGTACTCAGGAGTTGCTGTATGTCTTTAATCGTTATTTTGATGAATGGGGGCTGGGGGCATGGCAGATATTTCTCGATAGCCCGATGGGCATTGAGGCGACTGAGGTTTACCAGCGACATGCCAGGCTCTACGATAGCCATGCACGTGAATTTGAAACAAAAAATGGGGCACTGTTTGAGCTGCCTAATTTACATCTCTCACAACGCAGTGAAGACTCAATGATGATCAATCAGATTCGTTCCGGGGCGATCATTATCGCGGGTAGTGGTATGTGCAGTGGTGGGCGCATCAAACACCACCTCAAACATAATGTGTGGCGCAAAGAGACTCATCTGTTGATTGTAGGCTTCCAGGCGCGCGGCACATTAGGCAGGGCACTGGTAGATGGCACAAAGCGGATCCGGCTGTGGGGTGAGACGATAAATGTGAAGGCGCAGGTACACACTGTTGGCGGGCTCTCCGCCCATGCCGATCAACAAGGGCTGATAGACTGGTATGGGAATTTTAAAAATCGTCCGCGCGTGGTACTGGTGCATGGTGAGCCCGAGGCGATGGAGCAACTTGCGTTACGATTACGACAGGACTTTCGGGTCGACGTACGAATAGCTGAGTTTAAGGATAGACTGGTCCTCTAATCTATTTGAGTATCCTTAAGGAATTCACTGCGAACTTCCTGAGTCTCTCGCGTCAGCTTGATGAAAGTATCCAATAGCAAAGGGTCGAATTGTCCATAGTTACGTTCCTGTTCCAGCTTGTCCAGGGCCACCTCGTACGCTGGCGGCCATGGAGAACGAAGTGAGGGCCACTAGTCGCCGATAGGCCACGCCATCTGCCCTTTCGTAGTGATGAGCGATAGCGAATGGTGGAGAAATGCAGGAGCGGCTTTAGTGGGCGTAGCGCCACTGTGGTGACAGTGTTAAGTGCAACGAGAGAACGAAGTGAACAAGGTTGTACGAAAATTCTGCGGACGCAGGGCGGTCGGGATAAAAGGAATCAGCTGTCGCGTAAGTGAGTGAATATTGGCATGGACGCCAAATAATTTTTAGCGAATAAGCAACACAACCGTTACCTGGTGGTAGCAGAGATTATGAAAGTGATCTATAGTTGTTCATAGGTAGCGCTGAGTAATTACTTTCCGCTGTGATTTTGAACGACTGTAATTACAAGGAGTGGTAATGATGTCTATTGAAAAGACGATTGAGATAACGGAGCATCGCTTGTATGCACGTGAACCTAGCGAGCTTACGGTCAGGTTAGTCCAACAGGGTCGCGTTGTCGCCACTGTCCAGGCGATTGACATGAGTTCGAAAGGGCTGGGTATTGAACACCCCGATGTAGCCCTGAAGAGTGGCCAGATAGTGGATGTGGATTTTTTTAAATCGGGGTATCCACGTGGTATCAGTTGTTGTGTTCCCGCTATAGTTGTCCATGCCAACTCCAGGTCTGCAGGTTTGATGATCGCCTACAATCCTCATTTGCAAATGGTTTCACCTGAGCATCGTGCTAAATAAACTGTTCTTGATGATCAAAGAATGATATTCAAGATAAACCAACAACGACATAATCTTGGTGCACCAGCCCCCGAAGCAAAAACATCGCTGATTATAGAAGAAACGGATGAGTAATTTGATGTACTCGCACAAGGGGCAGAGGGTCAGGCGTTTTGTTACTTCAATAATGTTGTTTATGAAAATGGAAGTTTTGCCTGCAGCGGTAGCGGTGAGTTGTTGCGTTGTGAAAAAGGTGTCTGGATCAGGGAAGGTGGCTGTGATGCTGATAATCCCTAGTCCGGGTTTTTCATAAAGAACGAAATTAAGTGCCGGTGCAACTTCATGATGGCATCAGCCCTGACTCAGCATCACTTCCGCGCCTGGTACGATATGTAAAAAGGTGATCATGACTGCGTATTGGCAGCACTTTGAACATGAGGCAGATATCGGTGTTCGTGGGATTGCCAGTTCCATGGCCGGGGCTTTCGAACAGGCAGCCCTGGCCTTGACGGCAGTGATTACCGAACTTGATTTAGTCGTTTGTCGTGAAGAAGTGGAAATTGATTGCGAAGCGCCTGATTCGGAATTGTTAATGGCAGACTGGCTCAACGCCGTGATCTACCAAATGGCGCTCCGTAAGATGCTGTTTGGCCGTTTTGAGGTGGTGCTGGATGGCACACATCTTCATGCCAGGGCCTGGGGGGAACCGGTAGATGTCAGCAAACACCATCCTGCTGTTGAGATCAAAGGGGCTACCTACACCGAATTGACCGTTGCGCAGCAGTCCGATGGTCATTGGCTGGTTCAGTGTGTTGTCGATGTTTGATTGATTAATACGAGGATCTTTACGTGGATATTAATCAGTTCATTAAGCACTCTGCCTACGAATGGCAGATTCCTGTATCAGGCAAAATGCGCGTGCCGGTGATTATCTATGCCAGTGAAGAACTGATTCTCGGTATGGATGACAAGGTCGCTGCGCAAGCGCTTAATGTGGCCACCTTGCCCGGTATTCTCAAGGCTTCGTATGCCATGCCCGATGCGCACTGGGGCTATGGTTTTCCCATCGGTGGTGTGGCCGCATTTGACCCGAAAGAAGGCGGTGTAGTCTCTGCAGGTGGTGTCGGTTTTGATATCTCCTGTGGTGTGCGAACCTTGCTCACAGGCTTACAGCATCATCACATCGAAGCGGTAAAAAACAAATTGGCAGATCATCTCTCCAACACCATCCCAGCGGGTCTGGGTAGTACCGGTGGTATACACCTCAAACAACGTGAAATGGATGATATGTTGCATGGTGGTGCCCAGTGGGCGCTGCAGCGCGGCTTCGGTCGTCCTGAGGATATGGCGCGAATTGAAGAGGCCGGTTGCATGGCGGATGCTGACCCTGCACAGGTGTCGCAGCATGCCAAAAAGCGTCAGCAGGATGAGATGGGGACGCTCGGTTCGGGTAATCATTATCTGGAGGTGCAGGAAGTCAAGGATATCTATGACACCAGGATTGCTGCCGTCTTTGGTATCGTCGAGGGCGATGTTGTCGTCAGCATCCATTGTGGTTCCCGTGGTCTGGGGCATCAGATCGGTACCGAGTTTCTCAAGCAGATGGTGATCGCTGCACCGCAACATGGCATCCATCTGCCGGATCGGGAGTTGGCCTGTGCGCCGATCAATTCGGCGTTAGGCCAAAAGTATCTCGGAGCCATGCGCGCCGCCATTAATTGTGCCCTGGCCAATCGTCAGATTCTTACCCATCTGACGCGTTGTGTGTTTAAAAAATTATTGCCTGATGCCACGATGGATTTGTTGTATGACGTTTCCCATAACACCTGCAAGCTTGAGCCACATCTGATAGATGGCCAGCGGCGTAAGATCTACGTGCACCGCAAGGGAGCGACACGTGCCTTCGGTCCGGGTCGTACCGATATCCCCGCGGCATTTAGAGATGTCGGCCAGCCGGTGTTGATCGGTGGTTCCATGGGCACTGCTTCTTACATTTTGGCGGGTGCGAAAGATAATGATCAACGCTCCTTCAGCTCCGCCTGCCATGGTGCCGGGCGCGCCATGAGCCGACGTGCCGCCACCAAACAGTGGCGCGGCAGAGCAGTGGTGGATGAGCTGGCCAGACGCGGCATCATTGTCCGCTCGCCCAGTTTGCGTGGTGTGGCCGAAGAGGCGCCCGGTGCCTATAAGGATGTCTCAGCAGTGGTGGAGGCCGCTGACCGTGCCGGCCTGGCCAACAAAATAGCCAGGCTTGAACCATTGATCTGCATCAAGGGTTGATGGCCTGGTGGTTGTGGCACGAGACTACCAGCGGTTGAAACCATCCCCACTGGCAGGGTAAACCTCCTAAAGCCCTCTAATTAGACAAGGAGGAGGATGTGATGCAACAACTGGTAAACGCGAATGACAGCCAGGCGACGATCGATGCGCCTGTTGAGCTACTCAAGCTAGTTGAAGGGCTAGTGATAGAACTCCGTCCACAACAACTGACCGGCCTGCCCATAACGCTCGATAGTCAGCTAATGCGTGATCTTGGCCTGGATAGCCTGGCCCGTGTGGAACTACTGGTCCGTATTGAGCAGCATTTCTCTGTGACTTTACCAGAGCGGATATTTGCTGAAGCAGAAACACCACGGGACCTGTTGCGTGCCGTGTCTAGCGCTGCCGTTCAAACACAATCGAAGATGGTTGTTGAAACTGGCAAGTTACGTCTGACTACGGAGGAGATGGTGCCTCATAGTACCACTACTTTGATTGAGGTGTTGCAATGGCATGTACAGGTCCATCCAGACAGGCCTCATATTCGCTTTTATAGTGACGGGGATGAGGGAGAAAGCCTAAGTTATGTCCAGTTATGGCAGGGAGCGGAGCGCCTGGCCGCCGGACTACAGGCGCGTGGCTTACAGGCAGGTGATGTGGTTGCCATTATGCTACCGACCGGCAATAGTTATTTTTTCAGCTTTTTCGGTATCCTGTTGGCTGGAGGTATCCCTGTTCCCATCTATCCGCCAGCAAGACGCTCTCAGCTTGGAGAACACCTGCGCCGCCATGTCTCTATTTTATCCAATTGCCACGCTATGATGCTCATCACTGTGGCTGAGGCGAGACAAGTTGCCCAGCTGCTTAAGGCACAAGTGGAGACTCTAAAGCGTATCGTCAGCGTCGATGAGATTAGTTCCAGCACAGACAGGTTGATCATGCCGTCAGTTGGGCCGCAGGATATTGCCTTTTTGCAGTACACCTCGGGTAGCACCGGTAATCCTAAAGGGGTGATGCTAAGCCATGCCAACCTGATGGCCAATATACGCGCCATGGGTGAGGTGGTCAGGGCCGATAGCTCGGATGTGTTTGTCAGTTGGTTGCCGCTCTATCATGACATGGGGCTGATAGGGGCCTGGCTGGGCAGCCTTTATTATGCCGCCTTGTTTGTAGTCATGTCGCCCCTAGAATTTTTGCTGCGGCCACATTCATGGCTGTGGGCGATTCACCGTTACGGTGGCACGCTAGCGGCATCGCCCAACTTCGGCTACGAGTTATGTTTGCACAGGGCCAAAGATGCTCAGATAGAAGGGCTTAATCTTGGTACATGGCGCGCTGCGTTTAATGGCGCAGAGGCTGTTAGTCCCACTACGATGTTGAATTTCTACGATCGATTTCATCAATACGGGCTTCGAAAAGAGTCACTCAAGCCGGTATATGGGTTAGCAGAATGTTCTGTCGGAGTGGCCTTCCCGCCCTATGGCAGGGCAATGATTATCGATCCCGTCCAGCGCGAGCCTTTTATGCGCACCGGTCGTGCTATTCCGATTACCGGACCAGACCCAAAAGCATTGCGTTTCATTGCCAGTGGTCAGGCATTGCCAGGTCATCAAATTCGCATCGTGGATCCGGTCGGGCTTGAGCTGCCAGATCGACAGGAAGGGCACATCCAGTTTCGGGGCCCATCGGCTACTAGCGGTTATTTTCGTAATCCGGATGAAACCGCCCGCCTGTTTGATAAAGAATGGCTGAATAGCGGTGATCTGGGTTATATGTGGGGTGGAGATCTGTTTATCACGGGTCGAAGTAAGGATGTCATTATTCGCGCCGGGCGAAATATTTATCCCGATGAACTGGAGGAGGCGGTAGGTAATATAAGCGGCATACGAAAGGGACGGGTGGCCGCCTTTGCAAGCAGCGATACTGGTAACGGCTCGGGTACTGAGCGATTAGTGGTGATTGCAGAGACGCGCGAAAAGGACGTTGCTAGTCTTGAGCAGTTACGTCACCAGATCAATGTGATTGCCACAGACCTGACAGAAACGCCGCCCGATGATGTGGTCCTGGCGCCGCCGAACAGTGTCCTCAAGACTTCGAGCGGCAAAGTTCGTCGTGCGGCCAGCCGTGAACTCTACGAGCGTGGTCAGATCGGAAAAGCGCAGAAATCAAACGTGTTGCAAATCTTGCATGTGGCGCTGGCCGGTTTGAGGCCACAATTGCGTCTTTTTCGACAGACCGTGGTGACAAGGCTGTATGGCATTTATGCTCGCGTGATGTTTTGGCTGCTTGCGCCCCTCGTATGGCTAGCAGCAGCGACTCTACCACCCATTCGATGGCGCTGGGCTGCCATACGTGTTGGTGCGCGTTTGTTGGCGTGGTCATCAGGCACTCCCTTCAAAGTCCAAGGGCTGGAGCAGCTGCCGCCATCCGATCAGCCATGTGTGTTTGTGGCCAATCATGCCAGTTATCTTGATGGCCCGGTGCTGGTGGCGGCATTCACCCGTCAATTCAGTTTTGTTGCCAAGGCGGAACTGCTCGAGCATCTGATTCCGCGTGTCTTTCTCAGTCGCATCCAGGCAGAGTTCGTAGAGCGATTTGACCAACAGAAGGGAATTATAGATGCACGGCACTTGGCCAGGGTTGCAGAACAGGGGCAATCACTCGTTTTTTTTCCGGAGGGTACTTTCACACGTGTTTCTGGACTACTGCCTTTTCATATGGGCGCCTTTGTCGCCGCAGCAGCGGCGGGACTGCCGGTTGTCCCCGTCACCATTCGCGGTACCCGTTCTATTCTGCGCTCGGATACCTGGTTTCCACATCATGGTGCAATCACGGTGACCTTTGGTGAAGCTATATACCCGGACAGGGTTAAAGAAAAGGCGACTGAGAACACCTGGGCCATTGCCTTGAAACTACGCGATGCATCACGCCAAGAGATCCTGCGGCACTGTGGAGAGCCTGATCTGGCCAATGAAATAAGGCCGATTTAAAAAGCCACAGATAGAGCCGAGTTGTGTATGTATAAAGGGGATCGATTTAATAGTATTAGTCACGCGATTGGGGCGGTGGCGGCGCTTGCAGGGCTGGTGATACTGGTCGTGCTGGCATCCAATCAGGGTGACCCATGGAAGATTGTCAGTTTCAGTGTCTATGGCGCTACACTTTTCTTGCTTTACACAGTTTCGGCCCTATATCACAGTCTGCGCGGTCGGGCGAAAAATTTTTTCCGCAAACTTGATCACTATGCAATCTATCTGCTGATTGCAGGTACTTATACGCCTTTCACCCTGGTGACACTTCGTGGTGGCTGGGGTTGGTCAATATTTGCGGTTATCTGGGGGCTGGCCATCCTGGGGATTGTTTTAGACTCACTGCATAAAAAGGGGACTCGGATTCTCCCCGTCGTGATTTATTTGCTAATGGGATGGTTATGCCTGTTCGCGCTTGGCCCCTTATTGAAGGCATTACCTTTGACTGGTTTCATATGGCTTTTATCAGGGGGCTTATTTTATACCTTTGGTCTGGTGTTTTACATTTTTGATAAACGAATACGCCATTTTCATGGCATCTGGCATCTGTTCGTGTTGGCGGGTAGTTTCAGCCACTATGTCACCATCGTCTTTTATGTGGTTTGATAAAGCAATAAAGCGCGACCAGGTTTCTAAGAGTAAGCTGTTGCGGTGAATATAGATATCGTGGCCATTGCATGCTTACGTATGTTGAGGGTTTGTTGTGTCGTTAGGAAGTGTTATTGTAATAAACATAGTCTTTGTCTAAGCAAGAGGGGGAGGTTTATATGTCAACAGGATTTATAAATGACCCAGAAGGTGGAGAAAAGCAAAAGCCTGCTCCTGAGATTGAACCCCAAGCACCGCCTGAAAGTCCCGAGGAAGAAGAGCCGGCGGGCATTCCTGCGACGGGGCCGGATGAGGTGCCTTTCGAGGCGCCAGATGAGAACCCAGCAGAGGCACCGGTTGAAATTCCCACCAGGATACCACCAGAGTTTTAGCCATCTAAATGACAAGGAGGTAAGCACATGACAGTCGGAAAATATTGTAATCGGGATGTCATCATTACCGAACTAAACACCACAATTATTGAAGCTGCAAAGCTGATGCGTAAACACCATGTCGGTGATCTGGTTGTGGTGAAAAAACAAGACGCAGAAAATATACCTGTTGGAATCGTAACGGATCGCGATCTAGTCGTCGAAGTGCTCGCGCAAGAAGTTCTGCCTGACTCTGTGACGTTTAAGGATATTATGAGCACAGATCTTGTTACGGTGGGTGAAGACGAAACACTTCTCGGTACTTTGGCATTAATGCGAAATCACGGCGTCCGCCGAATTCTAGTCGTTAACGATCACGGTGGTCTGGAAGGTATCTTGAGTGTCGATGATGCGGTCGAGCTGATTGCTGAGGAAATGAATAGCCTCGTCAAGCTTGTCAGGCACGAGATAATGCACGAGGAAGAAGAACGCCCGTGAAAGCCCTGGCGTGCGGCTTTAGCCGCTGATAGCTCAAAGTGTGGATGGTGGTGTGAGTAGCAAGCGGAGGCATTATGAGCGGAATATCCAAGACCCAGAACATGGCGTTGTTCTGCGATTTCGAGAATGTTGCACTTGGTGTGCGCGATGCCAAGTATGCCGCCTTCGATATTCAAAAGGTGCTTGAACGCTTGCTTCTGAAGGGCAATATCGTCGTCAAGAAAGCCTACTGCGACTGGGAGCGTTACAAGGATTTTAAGGCAGTTATGCATGAGGCGAGCTTTGAGTTAATCGAGATCCCACATGTGCGTCAGTCAGGCAAAAACTCGGCCGACATCCGCATGGTTGTCGATGCCCTTGACCTCTGCTACACCAAGTCTCACGTCGACATCTTTGTGATCATCAGCGGTGATTCGGATTTCTCACCGCTGGTCAGCAAACTGCGGGAAAACAATAAGGTGGTGATTGGTGTCGGGGTGAAGAATTCGACCTCCGACCTGTTGACCTCCAACTGCGATGAGTTCATCTATTATGATGACCTGGTGCGAGCGTCCGAAAAGCAACGCAAGGTGAAGCCCAGGACGGCCGTAAAAAAAGCTGCGCGCAAGACGGCGACCCCGCCCGAGGATGAGAAGAAACAGGAGGCACTGGATCTTGTGCTATCTACGATAGTGGATTTGTTTGAAGAGCGCGGCGAGGAGGAGAAGGTGTGGGGGTCGATGGTCAAGCAGACCTTGAAACGGCGCAAGCCTGGCTTTAGCGAAACCTACCATGGTTTTCGCACCTTCAGCCAATTGCTGGAAGAAGCGCAGGCGCGAAAATTACTGGAGCTGGAGCGTGACGAGAAGTCTGGCGGTTATATCATCAAAACGCTCGTCCATGGGCAGTAGAAGGTACTGAAAAGGGCAACCTGCAAGCAGGGAATAATAACAGGATCAAGGTGTCATTGTGATGACGAGCTAACCTGTTGACAGAGATCAACTTCATAGAGGAGAGATAATGATGACCACGCGTGATAAATTAGTGGAACAACACATCCTGGAGCATGAAGCTCGTCGCAAGCATTTTGATGAATGGTTGGAACGAGCAGAAAAAGGCATTGGTGCGAGTCCCGCAGAGGCTGAACTTAGTGATGAGCTGGTATCATTGCGGCAAGAGCGGGAAAAGCTCTTGAGTCATATTGAGGAGTTGAAGAATAAGACGCGTGAAGAGTGGCAGGAGGAAACCATTGAAGAAGCGGGACCGATGATCCTCTGGGAAGCAATAGCTAAACGACTGGAATCGCTGGTTGAACGCATTGAACGTTAAAATAATGTATGACGTTTTGTTCAAAAGTAAAACTTTATGAAGGAGCTAGGGCCTGTTAACACTAATTACACATCAGCGTTGCTGCCCCAAAAAGGGCCAGGCAAGACGCGAGGAGAGAGGTTTGGTGATTCCAGATGAACGACGAGCAACACCGCATGGCCCTTTTTGGGGCGCAACCCGAAGGGACGGGGCCATTTTCTCGCGGGACGGCGTTGCATTTCACTCATGTACAGCAAGTACACATCGCTCAATGCGCCTTGTCCCGCGAGAAAATGGCCGCCGGCGCTGGTGTGTAATTAGTGTTAACAGGCCCTAGTATGGCGCTAATACTCTCTTCACACGCGTTCGTAAATAATGGCGAGATTCCCAGACAGCACACTTGCGATGGTGGTGATGTATCGCCGGCCCTGGAATGGAGTGGGGTGCCGGCGGCGACGACAGAGAGCCTGGTCTTGATCGTGGACGACCCGGATGCACCGGACCCGGCTGCGCCGCGCATGACCTGGGTGCACTGGGTCTTATACAACCTGCCGCCTTCTGCGACCGGCCTGCTCGAGGGTATCGCCTCACATGATCTGCCGCCAGGCACCCTGGAGGGGCTGAACAACTGGAAGCGACTGGGCTATGGCGGCCCCTGTCCGCCGGTGGGACGGCACCGTTATTTCCATAAACTCTATGCACTCGATATGGTATTACCCGACCTCAAATCGCCTACCAGGGCACAGTTGGAGGCGGCAATGCAGGACCATATAATCGCCAGTGCCGAGTTGATTGGCACTTACCAGCATTAAGTCTCCATGTTCCCCATGCCTGAATTAACATACACTGGCAGATGGCAAACCGACGGTGCTGGAAGAATGCTTCATCTAAGCCTGAAGCGTATTCCTGATCAATTGTTATTCGGGCAGAGGAGATGCAGATGAGATTTATTGGCAGAAACATCCTGACAGGGCTGGTGACCATCCTGCCGGTTGTGCTTACGCTTTATCTTCTCTACTGGTTGGCAGTATCGGCGGAGACAGTACTGGGCAACATGATTCGACTGATACTGCCGGAAAACATGTACTGGCCAGGTATGGGTGTGATCGCCGGCCTGGTGGTGGTATTCATTGTAGGCTTGCTGATGCATGCCTACGTAGTTCAACGGATGTTTACCAAGGGAGAACAACTGTTTTACCGCATGCCATTAGTCAGGTCGGTATACCCAGCGATTCGCGACTTTTTTGATTATTTCTCGCCGACCACCAAAAGAGAATTCGAGCAAGTTGTGTCAGTCACGATTGGTGATAACGGCATGCAGGTGGTCGGCTTTGTTACGCAGACACTTCCTGAACATCTGCCAGAGGGTTTTCGAGAAGAAGAGAGTGTCCTTGTCTATCTGCCGTTGAGTTACATGATTGGCGGTTACGCGGTCTTGATGCCGCGCAGCGCGATTCGGCCACTGGATATGAGCATGGAGGAGGCGATGCGCTTTACACTGACTGCCGGTGTCACCGGGTCAGCCAGGTCTCGCCGTCGCGAATAGCTTCCACAAATAAGCGTGCCACGCGTACTCATTCTCGCGGGAAGCTGTCGACGATAGCTATAAGGCGATCTATCATAGGGAGTAGCTGATGTCTGCTGAAATTGAAGTCCGGGTTGAATGCTACGCCGGTTACCGCAGTGATCAGACCCCGCAACGTTTTGCATTAGGGCAACGTCTGGTCGAGGTAGAAGAGATCATCGATCAGTGGCGTGGGGAGGATTACCGCTACTTCAAACTGCGCGGCGATGATGACGGCATCTATATCCTGCGACATGATGAGGCGGCCGGGCGCTGGGAGATGACGATGTTCAATGCGGGTGGACGTAACGAGACCCGTTTGTCGTCGACATAAAGCGCGTGCGTGTGCATCTGCCTCGCCTGAACCCATGTCCAGAGACCACAACAGAATGCACCGGCGACGCTTTCTGCGGCTGTCGGCGCTTACGGTGCTGGCGATGGCGCTGGCGCCACCGCGGCTGTTACCGGCGCAACCCCATGCGAGTGATCGTTCCGGCATGAACAGTCCGACCGGCAACAGGCGAGCGATGACGCTGTTTCTGTGTGGTGATGTGATGACCGGGCGCGGCATCGATCAGATACTGCCGCACCCCTCCGATCCAAAGCTATATGAGGCGTATGTTAGCGATGCCCGTGAGTATGTTGCGCTGGCCGAGCGGTTGAATGGCTCCATCGCCAGACCGGTCGATTTCGCCTATATCTGGGGCGATGCGTTGGCGGAGCTGGCGCGGCGGGCACCTGATCTGCGCATCATCAATCTGGAGACGGCGGTTACCGCCAGCGATACCTATGTGTCAAAGGGCATTAACTACCGCATGCATCCGGCGAATCTCCCCTCTCTTACGGCGGCTGCGATCGATTGCTGCGTGCTGGCCAACAACCATGTACTGGACTGGGGCGAGGCGGGGCTTGCAGAGACATTGACGGCACTGAGCGAGGCCGGGATCAGGAGTGCTGGCGCTGGTCGTACGCGCGCTGATGCCGAGGCCCCGGCGGTGATGACGGTATCCGGCAAGGGGCGGGTGGTGCTCTTCTCGTTCGGCACCGAGACGAGCGGCATCGGTCGGGACTGGGGCGCCACTGCTGATGGTCCAGGCATCAACCTGCTACCTGACCTCTCTGACGCCACCGTGCGTAATATTGCCGCTCAGGTAGAGCGCGTTAAACAGTCGGTGGATATCGTTGTCGCCTCAATCCATTGGGGGGGCAACTGGGGTTACCACATCAGCCGCGATCAACGTCAGTTTGCCCACGCCCTAATCGACGTTGCCGGTATAGACGTCGTTCACGGGCACTCCTCGCATCATGTCAAGGGTATCGAGGTTTATAAAGAGCGCCCCATCATCTACGGCTGCGGTGA
>CALZMY010000297.1 GCA_945788675.1 uncultured Gammaproteobacteria bacterium
CTTCCAGATAACCCACTGCAGCAACCAGGCCTACTGGCTCATCATCGACCGGCGTAGCGCCCGCTGCTATTGCGCGTACGGTTCCGCTATCAGAGACACCATCATCAAATGAGGCATCAATGGCAGCTGCGCCTTTACCAGGCACATTACTGGCACAGACGATATTCCCGGCAAGGCCGATACCCCAGTTACCCTGCACCCGGGACACACCCAACAGGCCACCATAGGCATTGGGAGGATTGGCACGACCTCCCACGTTGTTTGCAACACCTGCAGGATTACCACCAATCAGGCCAGCATAACGCATGTGTTGCCACATATACTGATTTTCATTGGCACCGGCATTAAAGGCATTATTAGGATCCAGTGTGCCATTACCGGCAGTACCATCAACGGCTGCATCGGTCCAGCCTCGGGTATCTGCCCTGGCATCATCGCCAGGTAACGTGCCATAACGATCCTGATAGGAAAATATCGCCGCCGTCACTCCATCAAAGTCAGTGCGCAGATTCTTGATCTTGGCATTTTCAACCATCTCCTGGCCTTTTAGCACACCACCCAGCAGGAAACCAATGATTACCAGTACGATGGCAATCTCAATCAACGTAAAACCCGCTTGTTTCTTTTTCATCTTATCCATCCTCGACAATCTCTTAAATACAGCAGGCCTTAGCTAAATGGTCCAGTTAATTGAGGCCAGTCCGTTTGTACGTTTACTTAAAATATTTATCGACATAAACAGGAAGTAGCTTTAGAAAGATCTTGATAGTTTATTCAATTCCCTGAATAAATCAGGGATAAACCGATCAAAGGACTTGTCTGGTACGGCAGGTCAGGGCCACTGACCGGCTGTCACCAGACGATTCATCAGGGTATTTTTCGACAACCACACCAGACTGTCGTCAAAAGCCGGGGCATCACTGGGGACATCCTGAATATAAGTGCCATTGGGTGCTCCCGGATTATTACAGGATGGCGTATTCCCACCACCGGCCGCGTCATTATCATCATCGGGTAGCCCATTTTCACCGCAGGAAAAAATAATCGCAGCTGGATCTGTCGTCAGGGTAACTGGTGCTGCCTCCAGGTTTTGTACCAGATAACCATTAGCCACCGGTAATGGGTTGGTAATGGCGATAGTAAAGTTAGGGTCAACACGATAACGCAAAGGATTGTTCCAGGCATCACTACGCCCCATCCCTAACGTGACATAGGGCAAGTAACCCTCAACGATACCTCCGCAGGGACTATCTGCCGTGCCATCAGGAGTGGCTGGCGAGGTGGTATCAGGACAAGGTAAGTTTCCATTACTAATGGCATAACCCAGTAATGCCTCCCGTGCCTCCTGTAAGATCAGTTGAGTCTCCTTGTAGCGGTCTGTCTTGACACGCTCGGACAGGGGCATCAGCATACCACCCAACAGCAGTGCGAGAATAAGCATCGCTACGGCCATTTCTATCAACGTAAACCCTTGCTGCTCTTTAGTTAAACTCAATGGCATTAATTGCATGTCACCCCTCCATCAACACAAATCACCCGGTCATTAAAGCTCGCTGAGATTTGCTGATTCTCAAACACGCTATCACCATCACTATTATCACCTTCCAGGTAATTACTAATATCACCTTTATCGGCATCAGTGGTGCGCTGCTGACCTAACAATGGAGGACCAGCCAACATCACCACTGCATGCTTATTTCCGTTGCCATCCAGTGTAAGACAAGCGGGGCATGATGTTGCGCTCCCCGGCTGGTACCCTGTCGACACCTGGTAAAAGAGCTGCTCTTTCCAGCTTTGCCAATAGGATAACGAGGAAAAACAGCTCAAAGGTATCCAGCCACCGCTGCTGGGAACATCAGGCAATCGACCCAGATTTTCACCCACATCATCATTATAGTCGGGCGGTAACGCTCCGTTCAGTCGTGCTGCCCAGGTATAGGTACCATCACCTGCCGCGGCATCAGCATCCAGACAATTGCGCACATCACTACTGATGCGGCGCACCATCACTCGCCCAGCCTGCGCCATCAGATCATCAATGGTGATATATACCAGACGATCATTAAAACGGTCACTCTGCTCAGCAGCAATGAACTCCGGAACGAGATCATAATTACGATAAGTGCTGGCGCCAACGGTGACAGCATCCAGGTAATGACTGGCCGTCTGTGGATTGCTATTGCGATTTTGCCCATTCAAGGCCAGGCCCGGTGCCATGATTACCGCTACGACGCGATCAGAGATAATAGTGCCACTGTTATCTCTAACAGTAATCCAGTCCCCACTGATATCCAGTGCTGTTGGATATCCGCCATCATAGAGCAGGTTACGGCTAACCGCGTACCATAGGGTTTCACCACTGGCATCTGTTTCATTCACACCCAATCCATTCTGGGCATCGCCACAGACCGGAGCAGCCGGAGCACTCCACGGCAGGCGTCCGATGAGAATATTACTTCCTATAGCGGAGACGCAGTCGCTTTCACCATTGTTATCCAGATCCGGGAGCGGCAACATTCCGGGCAGACTGGGGTGGCTCACTGACCAGCCGATCAGCGCCGCCCTGGCATCAGCCAGTGCCTGCATGCTATTGCTGGATTGTTCATAAGCAGAACTTTTCACTCCCAACTGCTTGACCAGCAGAGTGGCAGCACCCAGTACAATAATAGTGATGAATACCAGTAGCGCAGCACCGCTTTGTTGTTTGTATCCACACCTGAGCATTGCCCGCTAACCCTGGGGTTTTGCCGTATCCGCGGCTTTTTTTGCTGGCACACTATCGAAATCCGCAATCTTACCGGATTCAAGATTCCAGTATTGACCAGGTTTGATCTTCACCACCCTGTTTTTTTCTGGAACAGTGACCGTTACCCGGTGATGACGATCCGGTCCTTTATAAATTCGTATTCCTTCCGGGCCCTTACCCCCTTTTACCTGTTTACCATTAATCCAGATCTGCTTATCGCCGTTACTGCGGGTGATAATGCCGTTATACACCATGAGTTTTGCTTTCTTTTCTGCCGGTTCACGGTCGATGATGTCGTTTTGTGGTCTGTTTTCCCGACGTAATTTATCCAGTGCATGACGCTCCGCTGCTGTCGTGAATAACCGCCCTAGATCAGCAGACAACGCCTGCTGACTGTATAAACAGCTCGTCACGGCTAACAGCATTATCTGTAATATAGACGCCCATAAATGGCTCGATGACACGATTTTTATTAACATTATCATGCATCCACCCCTGCTTCACTATCAGCCGGACTCAAAGTAAGCCAGCGCAGTTGACAGCTGACACCAAGATTATATCTATCCAGGTAGTAACCAAACTTCAATTCAGCACGTTTCATCTCACAGCTTTCTATAAGGAATCGTCCCATTACTTTGCGTTCCAGGCGTTCAAGCAGCGCGATCATGTCTTGCTCATGCAATAGATTCATTTCTACCTTTACTGGGCTAGCATAGATATGAATACTATCTGCGTCCTGTAACAGGTTATCGGAATACAATCGTTGCGGACTAACTTCATATTTGACACCCGATAACTTCATTGCACGGATAGCAGCCTGCAGACTATCGACCCAGTCCACACGCTGTTCAGCTACAAAAACCCCCTCTGACTCCAGCGTTTTAAAACGCTCACTATAGACCTCAATAATATATTTATCTTCGTTGGCCTCTCTGAACTTTCCCTCTATAGCCTGGAAATTTTCCTGTTCAGAATCATAATCGGTCTGCAGCTCAACACGATAGCTATAGCTGAAATACGTCAACAACATAGTAGTGACGACTGAAATTGAGATTAAGATCAGGGCGGGACGTAAATAGTGCCAGTCAAATTTACGCTTCATCGCGACCCACCTGCATTACGACCTTAATTTCGAAAAAGGCCGTAGGGTTTTGCAGCCCCAGTCCAGACTGTCCCATCAAGGTTGAGGCGGAATCAACATTCAATGGCAGTGAAACCGCTTCCACCTTAACAAACCGTTGGTTACGCTTTAACTTACTGATCAAATCATCAATTTGATTAAAAGCAGATTGATAGTTTTTAATCTGTGGTGCCAGACGCGCCTTAATAACCATCATTTGCAACAGGCTACTCTCATTAGAGGGCGTCTCAACAATATTCCCTTCATCATCCAGAACTTCCGCTTCCGGTTTTACTATCTGCCAATGCATCTCATCAAGATGTATATTGGAAAACCCGGAAATTTCCTTACCCAGCAGGGACATCATTGACTCTGGATGGAATTTACCAGCAGATAACTGTCTGTTAACCTCAACCGCCGAACGCATCACTTTGGGACTGAATTTAACTGCTGGTAGAGCTGCAACAGCCTCGGCATGACGCTGCTCCATGTGCATTGCCTGCAGCGCAGTATCCTTAATTTTCGTATTGATTTGCCAGGCATCAAATACCGATTTTGCACTATAGAGCATACCACTAAGCGCCAATATCACACTGGCAGCAATCAACCCCTTACGCATCTGAAACATTTTAAAATAATAGCGCTCTGCTATCGGCGCATAATTAACCGATGGCGCTGCCAATGATGCCAGGTATGCATACAACCATTCACATTGCCCTTCCTGAAGCTGTACTTTGAGACCAATTTGTTGGGCGGCCTCATTGATATCAATAATATGATAGCGTAGTAATTTACTATCTTTGAACGCCTCCTGGTGTGGCTCCAGACGCTCACTAGAACCAAGCAGGCATATATCCATTGGTTTGTTAAATGGAAGTAGTTGCAGTCGATTGATATAGCGTTGATTACGTTCTACTTCATTTTGGATATTGGCAACATAAGATTTCATGTCCGACAACGATACTAATGACAGACGACTGATCTTAAGTTTGTCATGATTAAAAAAACTCTGACGTAACAGAGCACCATGCTGCAGACTTAACACCAGGGCATTCTCGTGTTTGAGATGGAGTTTCTTCAGCAGCTGCTCGGTCACCATGGATATCGAATATATACCTGATAAAGGGACCTTACAGCTGCGCACCACTGCCAACCATGACTCCACCACATCAGGATTGGTCAGCGCAGCGCACATTACCTGATCATCGCGACGCTCAGTTTTCTCTCTGCCTTGCACCTGAGCGGAAAAAAACGGGGTACGGCGAAACAGTTTATTCAACTTTCGTTCAAGCAGATGATTACGATCTCTTCCCGTCACATGGGGAATGGTTTCCATGCGATACTCTTCTTCAATTACATCAACCAGGATCGCACTTGGCTCTCTCGACTGTTGCGCCAGGTATTCTGTAAACTCGCTAACACCCTCAGCAGTAGCGCTATACCTGGCCAACTCTTCAATATTACCCTTATGGCAATAAAATGCTGTCATTTCATCAGCAGTAATATAAAAGATTCGTTTGGCCGTCATCTTAGTCTTACACTTTGCTAATGATATCGTAAACAGGACCCAACACAGAAAACATGACCCAGCCCAGGATGACTCCCAGCACTATCGTCATGGCCGGTTCAATCATGGCCTGAAATTTTTCTATCGACTCCTTAACATCACGATTATAAAAATAACTGACATTCAACAACGCGGTATCCAGTGCCCCCGTGCTTTCACCCATTTTTATCATACGTACCACCAGCGGCGGAAAAAGTTCGGCATTTTCCATACTCTCACTCATCTTTACACCATCAGCGATCTGATGTCGGGCCTCATACAAGGCCCGTGAAATTTTCTTGTTACCGGCGATGGCTTCACTAATTTCCATGCTGTTCAATACCGTTACGCCCGAGGAATAGAGCAGAGCGAAATAGTTTGCAAAGCGACTTAATATTATCTTGCGTATAATCGGCCCCACCAGCCATAGGTCAAGCTTCATAGCATCAACATAATAACGAACGCTTGGCCTGCTACTTGCCAGATATTTCACTATAATAAAACTGAGAACAGGCAAAGAGAGTATCAAATACCAGTACGCAGAAAAAAAGTCCGATACTATTATCAAAGCTCTAGTATGTATGGGGAGTTCATGGCCCATATTACTGATGAAATCTACCATCTGTGGCACAAGATAAAGCATCAGAAAAAAAACTACGCCCATCACAATAGTACCGACAAAAACAGGATATTTTAGTAATTTTCTGGTTTGCGCCGCCATTTCATCTTGCCACTTTAGTGATTCAATAATATTTTGCAGGACCTTGCTCAATTGACCACTGTGCTCACCCACGCGTATCAAGCTAATGAAGATATCATCAAATACCCAGGGAAATTCTTCCAGTGATTCTGATAAGGTCTTACCCCCCTCAATGGAAACAATCATCGCCGACACGACTTCTTGAAAACGGGGGTTTTCGATGCTATCACGCAGGTCTTCCAGACCTTGCAGGATGGGTACACCAACACTGTTCATCTGTTCCATATGTAGACAGAAATTAATCAGTTCCTGGCGAGTTATTTTTTTATTTCCGAACAGCGAACGACCAGCCTTAACTTCCATGGAACTGATCAACTCCAGCCCCATATCCTCAATCCGAGACTCTAAGTCAACGTCATTGGCAGCACTGACACGACCCTGACGTACCTTACCGTTGTCATCAATGCCTTTGTATCGATAAAGTGCCATCGTTACATCACCCGATCTGTTAAATCGACAACTCTGGCCACTTCCTCCAGACTGGTATCGCCTTGCATCACATAACGAATACCATCTTCAGCCAGTGACTGGAACTCGTTAGCCATGGCATGGTCATGTAGTTCACGTGAGGTCGCGCGTCTTGCAATCAACTCATCGATGCTTTTGTCCATGCGCAATACTTCGATCAAGGCCAGTCGCCCCTTGAATCCACGATAATCACATTTTGGACAGCCCTGATGTTGAAAAATGGTGGCAGCCGCCGCATTTTCATCTAGCCCCATCAGGCGACGCTCAATTTCATCAGCTTCCCTGGATTGCTTGCAGTGAGAACAAAGACGCCGGATCAATCGCTGTGCAATCACCCCGATAATATTGCCCGCCATAATATCCGGTAAGATCCCGATATCTTGCAGGCGTGGGATAGCGCCCAGCGCAGAATTGGTATGCAGCGTGGCAAACACCTGATGTCCGGTCATTGCTGCACGAAACGCCATAGTTGCAGTATCTTCATCACGAATCTCACCGACCAGAATAATATCGGGATCCTGCCGCATCATGGAACGAATACCATTGGCAAAATCCAGCTTCACCGCTTCATTGACAGAGGTCTGACGAATCATCGGCATAGGATATTCCACTGGATCCTCCAACGTCATGATATTCACCGTTTCGTCATTAAGATGGTTAAGCATTGAATAAAGGGTGGTTGTTTTACCACTGCCAGTCGGACCGGTCACCATGATGATCCCTTCTGGTCGGGCCATCATCAGCTTGAGCAACATCATGGCTTCATCGGTCAAATCCAGTTTTTCCAGCGGCACGATACCCTTTTCACGATCCAGCACACGTAGCACAATGTTTTCACCATGGGTCGTCGGCTGAGATGCGACGCGAAAATCTACCGCTCTTCCTGCCAGCATCATGGAGATGCGGCCATCCTGAGAGGCACGGGTTTCAGCAATATCCATACCCGCCATTACCTTGAGGCGAACTGAAATTCCTGACCAGTAATTTTTATGCAGTGTCTGCACCTGACGTAATACACCATCGATACGATAGCGAATACGCAGAAAGCCTTCTTCCGGTTCAAAATGGATATCCGAGGCAGCGCGCTTGACCGCATCCATCATGGTGGCATCCACCAGGCGTACCAACGGTTGACTATATTCATCACTGCCTGACTGGATACTTTTGTAATCAATCTCTCCGGTTTCCAGCTCATGCAGTATCCCTTCGATAGAGAGTTCATAACCGTAAAATTGATCAATAGCTGCTTCGATCTCTGTTTCGCCCGACAGCACAGGATGAATTTCAATCCCACTACCCAGCAGGGCGACAGTTTGATCCAGTGCCACCACATTAAAGGTATCGGCCATCGCCACTGTCAGTACCTTGCGTTCCTGATCATAATCGATGGGCAACAAGTGGTAATGTTCCGCATGCGTCTTGGGTATCAACTTGATGGCTTCACGATCTGGCACGGCCTTGGAGAGATCAATACTTTCCTGCCCTAACTGATCCCCCAATACATCACGCATCACAGCTTCCGCAATAAAACCAAGCTGCACTAGCATTTTTCCAAGCGGCTCATTCTGACGTTTCTGCTCAATGAGCGCGATACGTAACTGATCCGGGGTAACAAAACCCTTTTCGATTAATAAATCACCCAGGCGCATCGGCTTCTTCTCTGCGCTCATCCGGCCTCTCCCTGAGCACTAAGCCTGGTAATGTGTTGATCAAGCTGTTGCAGATCAAATCCCACCAACTGTCCACCGGCTAACT
This sequence comes from uncultured Gammaproteobacteria bacterium, assembly GCA_945788675.1. Lineage (GTDB taxonomy): Bacteria > Pseudomonadota > Gammaproteobacteria > SZUA-140 > SZUA-140 > SZUA-76. Next base: position 8,396 of record CALZMY010000297.1, read on the forward strand.
GTTTTGCACGACGATAATAGTCCAGTGCCACGCCAGGTTGAGACAACTGCTCCAGACTCACGGCCAGATTGTAACTATAGTCGGCATTATCAGGGGCACTCCGATAAGCCTGGAAAAAAGACTGCTGCGCTTCCGCCCAACGTCCCTGAGCAACAAACTCAATGCCTAATGAGAAATGTAAATGGGCTGCCGTCGGTTCTTCATCGAGCAATAATTTAATTTTGCTTTCATTTTGTCCGGAGCCGCTATTTCCAGGCAATGACATCAGCCCAGTTAATGCAATACTGTCTCGGGGATTCAGCACCAGCAGACCCCTATATAGTGACCTTGCATTCTCTACCATGCCAGTACGTTGCGCGATCACGGCCAATCCCAAACGGGCATCACGGTTATCTGCATCAATCCTCAATGCCCGGCGGTATTTATCTTCAGCTGTCTGATACAAACCGCCCTGATAGGCTTGATAGGCCTCTTGCAGGATCACTTCCATAGGGTCTCGCCGTTGCGCACGCGTGATCTGGATCGCTGCCGAGTTATTTTTTGCACGACTCGCCGCCTGTTTTGTGGGTGTCTGTTTATTTACTATATCCGACTGAGAAACAGGACTACTCTTCTTTCGTGGGACAATAGCTGCAGTGGGTAATGATGATTCAACCATAGCGATTACAGAAGGTTTGGCCATCACCTCAACAGGTGCTTTAGCTACTTCAATGGTCGCCTGTTGATTAACATGATCCACATTTTCCTGTGCTGTTTTTTGTACTATAGCGGGCTGTTCGACTACCTCATCCACTAACTCCACTGGCACAATTACGGCACGTTGATTGGCGCTATCCAGCACCATATTAAAGTAGATCGTCATCCCCCCAAGGAGTAACAATAAACCCATCATTAAACCACTCCAGATGACTGTACGCCGTGATGTTTTATTCACACCCACACCCACAACTGGAGGAGTTTTGAGCTTAGGTGTCTTCTCAACCTGAGACTCTTCAAGCGGCGGCGCTTCTACCCGTGATGGTTCAACTGGTGACGATGCCACTACTCGCGACGGTTCAGTTCCCAGGTTGGGTGTTTTTTCAGGTAGTGGTGCATCTGTCGTTAACTCACTCGCTACTGAATCAGGGGATACGCCTTCTTCTCCATACGAGTCATCAACAGCTACTGGTACCACTGGTAAAGTAGACTGCGTGGTGATGACAGCACCATCGCTTTCATCTTCTGATTCAACACCCTTGTCATCTGCAGTAGAAGTTACAACGGTTGATTCACTATCTGGTGTCTCTGATTCTCTTTTTGCGGCTGGTTCATTTTCTGTTTCAAGATCAAGATCAAGATCAAGTTCCAGTGTCAGGCTGGTATCCTCCGTAGAGACCTCAGGTTCAACCTGTGCGGCTAACGTTTTTTCTGACTTACTTCCCGGGACTGCAACATCCAGTTCTTCATCCAGATCACTCAGGTCCTCC
>CALZMY010000298.1 GCA_945788675.1 uncultured Gammaproteobacteria bacterium
CTTCTCAAAATAGGGCGCATCTGCGATCGTGGGCATGGTGATGTTGTGCTGTTCTGGAGTCGCCACGATATCGCGAATCGCCAGTAGTTTGGGGACGTAGGCGCGGGTCTCGCGCGGTAGTTTGAGTGACCAGAAATCGGTGGGTTTGCCGAGACGTTTATTGTGACGGATTGCCTTACGCACGGTGCCGCCGCCTGAATTATAGGCGGCGAGTGCCAGCAGCCAGTCGCCGGAGAACCTACGGTTGAGGGCCTCCAGATAGTCAAATGCCGCGATCGTTGATGCAGTGATGTCGCGGCGGCCATCGTACCACCAGTTCTGTTTCAGGCCGTACATGCGGCCCGTGCCGGGGATGAACTGCCAGATGCCGGAGGCGCGGCCGTGAGAGTAGGCGAAGGGCTGGAAGGCGCTTTCAACCACGGGTAATAGCGCCAGTTCCATCGGGATGTTGCGTCGTGCTGCTTCTTCCACTATGAAATGCAGGTAGGGCTGGGCACGTTCGCTGGTGCGATCGATATATTCCTGGTGACGGGCATACCAGCGGCGTTCTGAAACGGTGCGTGCGTGTTCGCTTTTAGGTAGCGCAAAGCCATCGCGGATGCGTTGCCACAGATCTTGTGGTCGTTGGGCCGCGAATTGGTGATTGAGGTCGTGAGCCGTAATATTTTCAGCCGCGATTGGCTGGTTGGGTAGCGCTTCAATTGCGTTTGCCAGGCCTGCTTTAGTCGTTTTAGTGTCGTTGGAGCTAAGCGTACTATGTTCTGGATCGAGTGGCGCAGCGATTGCCGTGCTGTTCCAGTAATCGACTGGTTCAGCCTGTGTTGCAAGTGGCGTTTGCGATGCAGGAGCGGTTGTCAGTATGCCCTGTTGCGATGGCGCGACAGTGCAGCCGCTGACAAGCACGGTTACTGCAATACCCAAACCTAAGTGAAACAGTCTGTTTTTTTTATTAATTTTCATGAAAAAACTCTGATTATTACTATATAACAGTCGGCCATTATAGGGGAGTTCTTGAGATGGATGTTAGAAAAGGCGCGTTGGTAACAGATCGATTGCCATTGCGTGACAGGGTTCTCAAAAACGGTCTTTCCAGTCTCGGATGGTGCGGAATACTGATGTTGCGTCGCTAGGCTGCGGTAACCCTGCTGCTTCCGCGTAGCGTTTGGCGGCTGCAATAATGGCCGGCGTGTGGCAACGTAAAAAGGGATTGGTTTTTTTTTCTTCGCTTAACTGTGACGGAATTGTGATGTGGCCGAGCTTGCGCATCTGCTGCGTTTTCGCCATGCGGGCCTGCAGATCGGTATTGTCGGGTTCCAGCTGGCATGCAAACTTGAGGTTGGCAACGGTGTATTCGTGGGCGCAATAGATGAGCGTCTCATCCGGCAGGGCCGCAATTTTTTGCAGTGAGTGAAACATCTCATGATACAGGCCAGTATGCAGGCGTCCACAGCCGGCGGCAAACAGGGTATCACCACAAAAGAGTCGCCCCGGTGTTCCCTTCTGGAAATAGGCAACATGTCCTGCGGTATGACCCGGTACATCGAGCACCTGAAAACAGTGCCCTCCATTATTGGCTCCTGTTGAGTTGATGGTGATGAGGTCATCCTGTCTCACCGGGTGTGTCATGCAGGGGACGATTTCCGTAGCGGGACCATAGACCGGTATGACGTATTGATTGAGAATTGCCTTGATACCCCCGACATGGTCATAGCACTGGTGAGTGATGAAGATCGCGGCTGGGATCAAGTGATGGGTGTGTAGATACTCCAGCACCGGTTGTGCATCACCGGGGTCGATGATGATTACAGGTTGGCCGTTATTGTTGTCAGTGCTCTTCTCTGAGGTTAACAGCCAGATGTAATTATCTTGAAATACAGGGATGGCAATGACGTTATTCATCCTGTCATGCTGGCAGGAATTGAGCTGAGCGTCAATGTTGGCGCACTGTTTTGAATGGCGCTTTTATTCAAGGTGTTACACTAGATCAAGTGCCTGTAGCAGGGTATGCTTAGTGGCATGGAGAGTCGACGCAAACCACTTGAAGAGGATAGTAACGGACGCATGGCCAGTAGCGAACGTGACCGTCTACGTGGCTGGTTTAAGCTGCCTTTGGGGCAGCGTCTGGCGGCACGTGAAAAGGAAGAACTTGATAAGGTGCTGGTTAATCTGTTTGGTTTTCACCTGCTGCAGGTCGGCTGTTTACTCAACGAAGATATCCTCAGTGCCAGTCGCATCCTGCACCGAGTGGTGGTGGACGGTGATCCCGACGAGACAGCGACACTGGTCGCGCTGACGGGCCTGCCAGATGCGCTGCCGATCGAGACTGATAGCGTTGATGTCGTGGTGTTACACCACATCCTGGAGTTCGAGCACAATCCACATGAGGTGCTGCGTGAGGTTGAGCGAATCCTGGTGCCTGAGGGGCATATCGTCATTCTTGGATTTAATCCGTGGAGCTGGTGGGGATTCCGGCGTTTTCTGCGTCGCCGCAGTGGCCCGCCCTGGTGCGGCCGTTTTCGCAGCGCATGGCGTATGCGAGACTGGTTAGCGCTGCTTGGTTTCGATCACGAACTTTCCCGTTGGTTTTTTTTCCGTCCACCGGTGCAGAATGAAGGGATCATGCGACGCCTTGAAGTACTGGAGCGGGCAGGTGAACGTTGGTGGCCCTTCTGGGGCGGCGCCTTTCTGGTAGTGGGTAAGAAGCGCGTCTCTACAATGACGCCGATAAAACCACGTTGGCGTCCTAACGGTAGCCTGATCGACCCTCGTCTTGTTAAGCCCTCGACCGGTAATTCTTCAACCCGCAACCCTTCGACGCAAAATTCTTCCAGCAGAAATCGGGAAAAGACGTGAGCCAGACAGAGAGTTCTTTGGATATAATCGAAATTTTTACCGATGGTGCCTGTCGCGGTAATCCTGGGCCGGGTGGTTGGGGTGCGTTGATGCGCTTTCAGGGAACGGAGAAGCAGCTTTGTGGTGCGGAGCAACACACGACCAATAATCGTATGGAATTGATGGCGGCGATTAAGGCGCTGCAGTCGTTAAAGCGCCCGTGTCGCGTGAGCCTGACGACTGACTCGCAGTATGTGCGTCAGGGAATTACTGAATGGATTGGCAACTGGAAGAAACGCGGTTGGAAGACTGCTGCAAAGAAGCCAGTGAAGAACGATGATCTATGGCGTGAACTGGACGCGGTTTGCGAGACGCATGAGATCGAATGGCACTGGGTGCGGGGCCATACTGGCCACCGCGAAAATGAGATGGCCGATGCGCTCGCCAATCAGGCGATCGACGAGATGCAGGCTAACGCTTAGAGAGCCTCTGATTAATATTAGTAGGGTAGCGAACGATCATGCGACAAATAATTCTGGATACTGAAACCACCGGCCTTGAGCCGAAGCTGGGTCACCGCATTATTGAAATCGGTTGTGTTGAGGTGATCGGCAGACGTCTTACCGGGCGTCATTATCACCAATACCTGCAGCCCGATCGTGAAATTGACGACGGTGCGATTGAAGTGCATGGCATTACCAATGAGTTCCTGGTTGATAAGCCTCGCTTCGCTGATGTGGCGGCGGATTTTATCGAGTTCATCAAGGGGGCGGAGCTGGTGATCCATAACGCGCCGTTCGATGTCGGTTTTATCAATCATGAGTTCCGTCTGTTGAGCCGTACCCACGATCTGCTGGAAGAGTTCTGTAGCATACTCGACACCCTGGCGATGGCGCGCAAAATGCACCCGGGACAGCGCAACAGCCTTGATGCGCTATGTAAACGTTACGATATCGATAACGCCCAACGCACACTGCATGGCGCGCTACTTGATGCCGAGATCCTGGCCGATGTCTATTTGATGATGACAGGCGGCCAGCGCAACCTGCTGCTGGATGGTGAAGAGAATGCCGGTGATACAAAAGAGCAGGTGATCAGGCGAGTGCAGCTTGCAGCGGGTACACTTAAGGTGATGCACGCCAGTAACGATGAAATTGCTGCGCATGAGGATCGACTTGCCGCTATTGAAAAGCAGGGTGGTCATTGTGTATGGCGACAGTTTGAGCAAAACGCAGACGAGGTAAAGCTGTAATGTTTAAAAACATGAAGCAATTTTTTGAAGCACGCATCCAGTTGGCGGTGGGCGATGCAGTAGAGACGGATGAGCAGTCATTGCGTCTCGCCACCGCGGCGTTGATGATTGAGATGACGCGTGCTGATTTTGAAGTCACTGATGATGAGCGCAGTGCCGTTGATGTTGCGTTGCGTGACCTGTTTGCGATCAGTGATAGTGAGGCGAACGAACTTGCAGTACTGGCCGAGGCCGAGGTCAATAACGCCGCCTGCCTGTTCGACTTTACCCGTATGGTGGATCAATCATTCACACAACCGCAGAAGCAGCGCGTGGTGGAGATGTTATGGCGCGTCGCCTTTGCCGATACCCACAAAGACCATCACGAAGAGTACCTGGTGCGTAAGATTGCCGATCTGATTCATGTGTCACACGAAGATTTCATCAAGGCGCGTCATCGGGTGGAGCAGGGGTTGGCGACTGCTTAACCGTATTTATAAAGACAGTGCAAGGCTTGATGAAATGCGTCAGATCTTTTCTTTGTACGGTCCAGCGATGCTTATCGTGTGTCGTGCGATGCCGATACTGCCTGAGGTGAGCTGCTGTATGGCGGGCGCAACAAGAATGCCTTTTCTGAAGTTTTTTGCGATGTATTCGCTGGGTACCATTCCATACGCGCTAATTACTACCTATGCCGGTTCTATTAGCACGCTGGGGCAGCCCACGCCTGCGATCATGACGGCCATTATTATCTCCCTGATTTTATGGCTTGCCTGGTATATTCTCGGAAAGCGGATTCACTCGTCGCAACGATAAATCCAGGTGATGTATTATGGGGTGTACCATAACGCCCCCTCTGGGCCGAGTGGAATTCCCACCATCATCCACACCACGATCATCGATAGCCAGATCATCGCGAACGCAATCGCATATGGAAGCATCATCGCCACCAGCGTGCCGATGCCTGCGTGCGGTGCATACCGCTGCATGAAGGCGAGTACGATCACCATGTAGGGATTCAGCGGCGTGATGACATTGGTGACCGAGTCGCCAATGCGGTATGCCGCCTGGGTCAGCTCCGGACTGATGCCGACTTGCATAAACATCGGGATAAAGACTGGGGCGAAGAAGGCAAATTTGGCGGAGGCGGAGCCGATAAAGAGGTTACCTGCCATTACCACCATAATGAAGGCGACGACCAGCAGCTCGGGCGCGAAATTTGCCTGTGCCAGCGCCTGGCCACCGACAATGGCGACCATCTCGCCGAGATTGGAATGTTTAAAAAAGGCGATGAACTGCGCGGCAAAAAAGGCGAGTACTATATAGGGGCCAAGGCTCGCCATCGTCTCACTCATCAGGCGTGCGATATCTTTTTCGCTGCGCAGCGCGCGAGAGCCAAAACCGTAGGCGATGCCGGGCAGCAGAAAGAAGATCAGGATCAGCGGCACCATTGCCTCGATCCAGCGATCAAAGCGTTTACCGCTGCCGTGCAGTGGGGCACCGGGTATCAGTATCAGCGCGATGATCAGAATCAATGCGACACCGAGTGCGATCATCGCCCAGCGCAGGCCGCGCTGTCTCTCATCGCCACTTTCGATATCACTGGCGGTCGTTGTGTTGTGGAAGCCATGGTTCTCAGACTTTGTCGCAAGACGTGGCTCCACCCAGCGTACTGTGACCCACCAGCCGACCAGTGTCAGCATGAAGGTCGAGGCGATCATAAACCACCAGTTGGCGGTGGCACTGACCATGTAGCGTTCATCAAGCAGTTGTGCGCCGGCCTGTGAAAACCCTGCCAGCAGTGGATCGATTGCGGTGATAAAGAGGTTGGCGCTGAAGCCTGCCGAGACCCCGGCAAAGGCGGTCGCGATGCCGACCAGCGGTGATCGTCCCATCGTCAGATAGAGGGCAGCGGCGAGCGGCGGCAACACCACATAACCGGCGTCGAGCGCCATTGACGACATGATGCCGAGGAAAAAGACCATTGGTGTCAGCAGTGCTGCCGGGGTTTTTCCAATCGTGGTCTGGAGCAGTGCGGCGACCAGTCCGCTACGTTCGGCAACGCCGATGCCGAGCATCGCCACCAGCACCAGCCCCAGTGGTGGAAATGACATAAAGTTATCGACCAGGTTGCTCAGTACCCACCACAGACCGTCACTATCGAGCAGGCCGACGGCGGCGACCTCAACCTCCTGTTGCAGGCCGTCGCTACCCGTGACGTGTTTGGTGACGCGCCACGCCATCAGCGCGGCGAGTTGCGACAGCACCATCACCAGCAGTGTCGCAAAAAAGAAGAGCGTGGCAGGGTGGGGCAGGCGGTTGCCGGTCTGTTCGATCCATTGCAGTATGCCGCTAGTTTGAGGTGGGGTATTCACTTCGATGACCTTCATCCATAGATTTTCTCTGTTGTAGCTCAAAGCAGGGTTAGCGACAAGTCCGCAGTGACTAGTTTATATTATGAAATGTAAGGTTTTAGAGTGCTGGATGACTCACCATTACGCGCAACTGAGATTGTAGTGCGCCATCTGAGTGGAGAATTGAAGATGAAGTGTCTGAGTGTTGTCTGTTGTGGCCTGCTAGTGGCGGCGATGACACTGTTGAGTGTGGTGCAGGTTGCTGCGAGCGAGCGCCATGTCACCCGTTTTTCAGAGGGTTCGATGCAGGGATGGCAGGAGAAATCTTTTGTTGGCCATACTAGCTATCAACTGCTCTCCGATGGCGACAGGCAGGTGCTGGAGGCGACGGCTAATGCGACTGCGTCTGGCATTTATCGCGAAATCGACATCGACCTCAACAAGACGCCATATCTCAACTGGTCGTGGTGGATTGAAGATACCCTGCATGGTAATGACGAAAAGAGTAAATCTGGCGATGACTACCCTGTGCGGATCTATGTAGTGGTCTCTGGTGGGTTCTTCTTCTGGCGTACACGTGCCATCAATTATGTGTGGTCAAGTCGTGAACCGATCGATAGCCATTGGCCCAATGCTTTTACGAGTAGGGCTATGATGGTCGCAGTACGTTCGGGTGGTGGGCAGCGTGGACAATGGGTGACCGAAAAGCGCAATGTCCGTGATGATTTTATGCGACTCTTTGGAGAAGAGATCGATCACATTGATGCGGTCGCGATCATGAGCGACAGCGACAATAGAGGTGGACAGGTGCGTGGGCGTTACGGCGATATCTTTTTTTCGGCGCAATAACCGCGCTGGAAATTAGATATGACCGAGCATCGATAGTTCGCGGTTAATCAGCTCGGCGTCACCAAGGTTGAGTTCCATCAGACGACGCAGGTGGGTAATGCTGTCGAAGTCGATATGTTCGCAACGAAAGCCGATGTGCCGAGCCTCAATGTGAGCGACAGAGACATTCATCTGAATGGCGATTTCATCATTGAGCTGCAGTTCTAACCCGTATTCATCGCCAATATCACCTTGCCAGCCATCGGGAAGTGCTAGCAGTGCGCCCTTGAGTGAGATATCGATCAAATCACTTTGCCAGCGATTGTTATCGTCGCTGATAGTGGCAGAACTATTAAAGACGATACGGCTGAAACGACGTTTTTCGTTTGAGAAATCACTCATGCAGGCCTCTCCTTATGCGCTATACCGGATCAAGTAACTTTATTAATACACGTTCATATATAGCTGACAATTGGTCAAGATCTTTAGCGCAAACGCATTCATCGATTTTGTGGATAGTGGCATTCAGTGGTCCCAGTTCGATCACCTGGCTGCCAGTGGGGGCGATAAAGCGGCCATCAGAGGTGCCGCCGCTGGTGGAAAGTTCGGCATCGATGCCAGCTATGTCCTTGATTGCCGCGACAGTGGCGTTAACCAGCGCACCTGGGGGGGTCAGAAACGGCTGGCCGGAAAGGTTCCAGTCGATCGTATAGTTGAGCTGGTGCTGGTCGAGTACCGCCTCGACGCCATCGCGTAACTGCTGTTCGGTTACCTCGGTGGAGAAACGGAAGTTGAAGATCACCTCCAGCTCACCGGGGATCACATTGGTCGCACCGGTGCCGCCGTTGATATTGGAGACCTGAAACGAGGTTGCCGGAAAGTAGTCGTTGCCGCTGTCCCATTCAATGTCGCAAAGCTCAGTGAGTGCGGGCGCGAAGAGGTGGATCGGGTTTTTAGCCAGATGTGGATAGGCGATATGGCCCTGTACGCCGTGAACTGTCAACATACAACCGAGCGAACCGCGACGCCCATTTTTGATCACATCACCCAGTGTATCTGAGCTGGTGGGTTCGCCCACCAGACACCAGTCGATCTTCTCACCACGCGCCTCAAGGTGTTCCACTACCTTCACCGTGCCGTTGATGCTGGGTCCTTCTTCATCGCTGGTGATCAGGAAGGCGATGGAGCCTTGATGATCCGGGTGGCCTGCAACAAAACGTTCGCACGCGGTGACCATGGCGGCGAGGCTGCCCTTCATGTCGGCGGCACCGCGCCCATAAAGCATGCCGTCACGCACCACAGGTGCGAACGGGTCAGATTGCCACTGCTCGACAGGACCGGTCGGTACCACATCGGTATGACCGGCAAATGCGAATAGTGGGGCGCTATCACCACGGCGTGCCCAGAAGTTATCGACATCATCAAAGCGCAGCCGTTCGATGGTAAAACCGATCGCCTCAAGGCGCGCAATCATCAGTTCCTGGCACCCTTCGTCCGCGGGGGTCACCGAGGCGCGTGAGATCAGGTCGCAGCTAAGTTCAAAAGTAGCAGACATCGTTATAGCAGTTCCGCGGTGTAATTGGCTTCATCGAAGCCGACCATCACTGATGCGCCATGTTCTATCACGGGCCGTTTGATCAATGTCGGTTGCGCGGCCATCAGCGTGATCGCCTTGCCCTTATTGATATCGGCCTTGTCGTCATCGCTGAGCTTGCGCCATGTCATGCCGCGACGATTGAGTAGCAGCTCCCAGTCGACGACGCTTGCCCATGACTTTACCTTTGTTGCCGTCAGTCCATCCTTGCGGAAATCGTGAAAGTGGTACTCGACGCCGTTGGCGTCGAGCCACTTGCAGGCTTTCTTGACAGTGTCACAATTCTTGATGCCGTAGAGGGTGATCATGGTGAGACTCAAGACTCGCGCAACAGTTCGTTAATGCCGACCTTGCTGCGGGTCTTTTCATCGACCTGCTTGATGATCACCGCGCAGTAGAGGCTGTGTGAGCCATCTTTGGCTGGCAGGTTGCCCGGTACAACCACGGCCCCAGTCGGCACGCGACCGAAGGTGATTTCGCCGCTCATGCGGTTGTAGATTTTGGTGCTCTGCCCAATGTAGACGCCCATTGAAATGACCGCGTTCTCTTCAACGACCACTCCTTCAACGATCTCCGAGCGTGCGCCGATGAAACAGTTATCTTCGATGATGGTGGGGTTGGCCTGTAGTGGCTCCAGCACGCCACCAATGCCAACACCCCCCGAGAGATGAACGTTTTTACCGATCTGTGCACATGATCCGACCGTTGCCCAGGCATCGACCATGGTGCCGCTATCGACATAGGCACCAATGTTGACGTATGACGGCATCAATACCACGTTGGGTGCGATGTATGAACCGCGACGCGCGGTGGCTGGGGGTACCACACGGACACCGCATTCACGAAAGTCACGTGAGTTGTAGTCGGCATACTTAGACTGCACCTTGTCGTAGTAGTTGGTGAAGCCACCCTTCATGAACGCGTTATCTTCGATGCGGAATGAAAGCAGTACCGCCTTCTTCAGCCACTGGTTAACCACCCAGTCGCCATCTTGCTTTTCAGCCACCCGCAGGCTGCCGTTATCCAGCTGTGCCAATGCGTCATTAACGGCTTCTTTGACCAGTGTGTCAACGTTGCGCGGGTTGATCTCGGTACGGTTTTCAAAGGCCTTTTCGATGATGGCTTGTAAATCACTCATGGTTGTTTTTTCTCCGTTAGTAAGCTGATCAGGTTAAATGTTAATAATGAAATCTTTCATGCGCTGGGCTGCATCGATACATTCATCGAGCGGTGCAACCAGTGCGGTGCGCACATAACCGCTGCCGGGGTTGATGCCGTGTGCCTCGCGCGATAGATAACTGCCGGGCAGCAGGTTGATGTTTTTCTGCGCAAACAGCTGCTGTGCAAATCCAGCATCACCGCCGATGATGTTGTCAGGTGTTTTAAGCCATAGATAAAAACTGGCGGCCGGGCGTGAGGCCTCTGTGATGTCGCCTAGTATATCAAGTACTGCAGCAAACTTTTCGCGATATAGGATGCGGTTTTCGATCACATGCTGCTCATCCTGCCACGCCCTGGTGCTGGCGCTCTGGGTGTAAGGTGACATGGCGCAGCCGTGATAGGTGCGATAGAGCAGAAATTTCTCGATCAGTGTGGCGTCGCCTGCAACAAAACCGGAGCGCATTCCCGGCAGATTGGAACGTTTCGAAAGGCTGTGAAATACCATGCAGCGGTTGTAATCATTGTTGCCGATCTGTGCCGCGACCTGTAGTAGTCCCACCGGTGGTTTTGCTTCGTCGAAATAGAGCTCGGAATAACATTCGTCGGAGGCGATGATGAAATCATGTTTTTCGGCCAGTTCAATCAGCCGTGCCAGTGTTTTACCGTCGATCACCGCGCCAGTCGGGTTGCCGGGCGAGCAGAGATAGAGCAGCTGACAACGTTGCCACGCCTCATCCGGCACGCTGTCGAAATCTGGTAACCAATCGGTCGCGGCGGTAGTATTGATGAACCAGGGCTCAGCACCGGCGAGTAACGCCGCGCCTTCATAGATCTGATAGAAGGGATTCGGCATCATTACCAGCGGTTTTGGTTGTGTACGGTCGACTACCGTCTGTGCAAAGGCGAACAGCGCCTCGCGGGTGCCGTTGACCGGCAGCACATGATGTTCGGCATCGATGCTATTGGTGGGTAGCGAGAAACGTTGCGTCAACCATGTGGTAATCGCCTCGCGCAGTGCGGGCGCCCCTTTGGTGGTTGGGTAATTGGCAAGCCCGTGCAGATGAGTAATGATCTCTTCGGTGACAAAAGCGGGTGGGCTGTGTTTAGGTTCGCCAATGGCCAGGTTGATCGCACGATAGCCCTTGTCGGGAGTGATCCCGGCCTTAAGCTGTGCAAGTTTTTCAAATGGATAGGGCTGTAGTCTGGATAAATCGGGATTCATGCGCGTTTAGTCGAATGTGGGCGAGCCGTGCTATGGTAGACGAAATTTCAAAATATCCGCACAGTATAATTCATTCAGCCATATGCCGTCCAAACAGAGCCACATTATCTTACCCGTACTGGCGTTATTACTCGGCGCGACGCTGTGGGGCATCTTCTGGTTTCCGTTGCGATTATTGGAGCAGAACGGATTGGCAGGGCTGTGGGCGACGCTGCTGATTTACGGCGCGGCGCTGATGGTCGGTTTGCCGGTGATCCTGCAACGCCGTTATCCCATTGTGCGCCCGTGGATGCTGCTGTTGCTTGCCTATGTCAGCGCATGGTGCAATATCGCTTTTATCCTTGCCATCCTCGAGGGAAATGTGGTGCGGGTAACGCTGCTATTTTTTCTCTCGCCGCTGTGGACGGTGATCCTCAGTAAATTATTGCTTGATGAGCCACTGACCCGCGCCGCGCGCATCACGCTGCTGCTGGCACTGCTCGGTGCGCTGATCATGTTGTGGGATGTCGAAATGGGGGTGCCGTGGCCACAGGGCAGGGCGGACTGGCTGGCGCTCTCATCCGGTTTTGCCTTTGCACTTGCCAATGTGTTGATCCGCAAGATGCACGATGTTGAGATCTGGGTGAAGACTGTCGTCACCTGGTGGGGGGCGGTCTCGCTAGCTGCCGTGTGGATTTTGATTGCCGGGGTGCCGCTGCCGGTGGTCGAACGCGAGGTGGTGATTGGCGCGGTGAGCCTCGGCGCGATTGGCATGGTGGTGATGACGCTGGTGGTGCTCTATGGCGTCACCCACATGCCAGCACACCGTTCGGCGGTGATCCTGCTGTTTGAGCTGGTGGTCGGTGCGGTCTCTGCGCAACTGCTGACCGATGAGCAGGTGCTGCTCAATGAATGGGTCGGCGGGGCGTTGATCGTACTGGCGGGGTGGTACGCCGCAAGGCATCAGATACGTGGGACGGAGACGTGAGGTTAGCGATCAAAGTTGTCCCCGGCGCATCAAATAATGGTATTGCATTCCTCTGGTTCCTACGTGAGCGCAGAAGATGCCCTCTGATGACGTAACGGCAAGAGGGCCGATAGAATTTCATCCCTTGATCACCAGTAATTTATCCTGCGTCATGTCATCCATGGTATAGGCGATCCCTCCAATGCCTAAACCTGATGTTCGGTGTCCGGCAAAAGGCATCCAGTCAACACGAAATGCAGTGTGATCATTGATCATGACTGCGGCGGCATCGAGCGTTTGCGCAGTGCTGATAGCACGCTGAATGTCCTGTGTGAAGACCGCCGCCTGGAATGCAACGGGTAACGCATTGGCCTGGTTGATGGCATCCTTAATATCATCATAGCCATAAACACAGATGACCGGCCCGAAGACTTCCAGGGTGGAAACCTTGCTATCAAGTGGTGGATCGATGAGCAGTGTTGGGGCGTAGTGATGTTTGCCCAGACGTTTACCACCCACTTCACATTGAGCACCAGCGGTCACGGCTTCATTGACCCACTGCTCTACCCTGTCAACTTCTACAGGCCGTATTAATGGCCCGACTTCAGTGGCCGTATCAGTGGGGTCGCCAACCACTAGCGTACGTACCTGCTTCGATAGCGTATCGATAAAATCCTCCTTGATGGCGTTATCGACATAGACTCGCTGTACAGAAACACAGACCTGTCCTGCGTGATAATACCCCCCCTTAACGATTAATGGCACGGTCATATTCAAATCGGCATCAGCGGCAACGATGACTGGAGCAACACCGCCATGTTCCAGTGCACAACGCACGCCCGGTGCCAGCTGGCGGCGCAACTCCCAACCCACTTTGGCGGATCCAATGAAACTAAAAAAGGCGACTCTTGGGTCGGTTATCAGGGCCTGTGCATTTGTACGATCACAGACAGACGCTTGACACCATGCCGAAGGCAATCCTGCCTGATGAACAAGTTCAACGAAGCGTAGACAGCTCAACGGTGTATCCGCAGCAGGTTTGATAATGACTGGACAGCCGCTGGCAATGGCAGGCACTACCTGATGTACGATCAAATTCAGTGGATGGTTAAATGCACTGACGGCGACCACTACACCAACAGGTTCTTTAGTCGTAAAGGCTAATCGTCCAGCACCTGCCGCAGAAAGATCCATTGGAATCTGTTCACCCTTAAGCTGAGCGATCGCTTCGATCGCCAGCTCCACGCCATTAATTGCGCGAGACACCTCTATCCTCGCATCTGTTAATGGTTTACCGCCTTCTCGCGCAATCAATAAAGCAAAATCATCGGCTTCTGTCTGCATCAGGACAATTAAACGCTTCAGAATCTCAATACGTTGGTACGCTGGTAACCACTGTTGTCTGTCCTGAAAGAGAGCCGCTGCCGTCGTTAGCATATTATTAATATCCCTGTGATTCTGTAGCGAGATCTCGTCTAT
This sequence comes from uncultured Gammaproteobacteria bacterium, assembly GCA_945788675.1. Lineage (GTDB taxonomy): Bacteria > Pseudomonadota > Gammaproteobacteria > SZUA-140 > SZUA-140 > SZUA-76. Next base: position 13,648 of record CALZMY010000298.1, read on the forward strand.
GATGTGTCCATCATTGGCCTGTACCACAGTCAACATTGTTTTATTGCTCATGTATTCCCCCTCAAATCAAGCAGATCTCTTCAGCGAGTTCATCGATTAACACACGTGAATTTTC
>CALZMY010000299.1 GCA_945788675.1 uncultured Gammaproteobacteria bacterium
ACGAGGAGTGAAGCGACGAAGTAATCTCCTAACTAGATGATTCTTATAGTACCGAGATTGCCGCGCTTCGCTCGTACCGCAAGGGTACTTTCTACGGTCGCCTGACAGATGATGTAATTAATCAGAGGTTCCCTAATATTTAAGCGTTAATTAATACACACTGAATCGTGGAGCGGGTGATGGGAATCGAACCCACGTTATTAGCTTGGGAAGCTAAAGTTCTACCATTGAACTACACCCGCATCGTCTAGCGACAGTGTACAGCCGTTTAGATTGAAACGACATCCCCGTGACGCTCTTTTTGAAGAGATATGTATAATTGAAACCATACCGACCAGCGCGTCAATAATGCCACTGAAAACGCCCTGCGTTACCACATCATCAGGAACAGAAAAATGAACATCTACCTCAACGGCGAACAGCGTGAAATTGCCAACGGCACAACACTTGGCGAACTACTGGCACAGCTTGAGATGACGCAACAGCGCATCGCGGTCGAGATCAACCTCAATATCATCCCGCGTAGCCAATATGCAGAGACGTTACTGCAGGCGGACGATAAAGTAGAGCTGGTGCGTGCAATCGGTGGTGGCTAGCGCTGATATTGCGTGAGCCAGTTACAGCAACATCCCCATCAATAACAGCCGTCCCTGCTCATAGGTCAAAGAGCCAAAGTGGCTATAACCAATCTTGCCTGTTTTATCGACGATGATGGTATGCGGTAGAATGCCATACTGGTTGCCATAGGCGATCGGCGTGGCGAACGTATTTGCATCGCCCAGTAAGATTGGATAATTGATCTTAGTTTCAAAATCATTCAAAAAATCAGCAACGGCCTGGGCATCATCCACTGCAATACCGATGAATTGTACCCCCTGATTCCCATAGTGCTCCTGTAAACGAGTAAATGCGGGCATTTCGCGCAGACAGGGCTCGCACCAACTGGCCCAGAAATTGACCACCAGCAGCTTACCGTCCCACTCACTGACACTGCGCAGCTTACCGTCCAGATCCGGCAATGTGAACGCTGGGCGTGGCTGGTTGAGCAGTGGATCATTTTGAGCGCTTGCCGCCGGACTCAATCCAAACGCAATGCCGATAGAGAGCAGACAACCCAGTATTTTTAAAATATGGCGAGGCAGCATTGCGATCATCCCATCCTGTTTAAAGTGCATCATTAACATGTGATGCAAACTCATCGGCCTTCATGAAACCAATCACGCGATGACTCTTGATCTCATTACCGTCGGCTCCAAAAAACAGGATAGCAGGTGGCCCAAAGAGTCCAAACTCCTTGAGTAACGCCTGATCAATGTCATCATTTGGGGTCACATCAGCCTGTAACAGCAGCACATTATCAAGCGCCTGCTGTACAGCAGCATCGGTAAAGGTGCGCTTCTCCATGATCTTGCAGTCAACACACCAGTCAGCATAAAAATCCAGCATCACTGCGCGGTTATTATTCGAGGCATTGTTCACCTCACTTTGCAGGTCAGCCAGGCTCTTGATTCGTTTGAATGCGAGATGTTCGCCAGCACTGCTTGAACTCGCCAATAGAGAAGTCCCATGCAGCGGTTGCAACACATCACGCCCACCGGAGGAGGCGCCTAACATAACGATCGCTCCATAAAACAGCATCGCCAGACCCAGCCCTTTCCACAGTTTCTGCCAACCCGTGGCATTAAGCTCCAGTCGGCTAAGCGCACCGAGATAGACGGCGGTGCCCACCAACAGTATCGACCACAGGAACATCGTCACCTGAGCAGAGGCAACACGCTCCAGCATCCAGATCGCCAGACCAAGCAACATCACGCCAAATACCGCCTTGATGTTGTTCATCCAGTCGCCCAATTTTGGCAACAGCTTACCGGCTGAGGTGCCAAACAGTAGCAGCGGCGTGCCCATGCCAAGACTGAGTACAAAGAGTGACAGACCACCAAACACCGCATCACCGCTCATCCCAATGTAAATCAGGATACCGGCAAGCGGCGCGGCCACACAGGGACCAACAATCAATGCGGACAGCAACCCCATAATACCAGCACCCACCAGGCTACCACCCGCCTGTTTGCGACTGATGGCATCCAGGCGACTCTGAATGGCGTTCGGCATCTGTAGTTCATAAAAACCAAACATCGACAGGGCCAACGCCACAAACAACAGACTGAAGCCACCAATGATCCATGGGTTTTGAAACATCACCTGCAAGTTCTGCCCAAACATACCTGCCATCACACCGGCCACGGTGTAAGTCAATGCCATCGCAAGTACATAGGTAAGTGACAATGAAAAGGCACGTCGAGTGGTCACCTGCTCGCCCTGCCCGACAATAATGCTGGAGAGAATCGGCATCATCGGTAATACACACGGGGTAAATGCTAGCAGCAGTCCAATACCAAAAAAACTAAGGATTGTCAGCAAGCGGCCATCACCCGCCAGTGACTGAGCAATACGGTCTTGCTCTGGAATAAAAACAGGGGTATCGGCAGTTGCATCCGCGGTGCTGGCAGCCGCCGTCGGTAAAATAAAATCAACCGTTTTAGTCATCGGGGGGTAACAGAAGCCATCTTCAGCACAGCCCTGATAGCCAGCCTGTAGCTTAATCGGAGTCGATGCAAGGTTGTCGCGTTTGAGTGGCAGCGTTACCACCGCCTCGTTGAAATAAACCTCCATCTCGCCGAAGTTTTCATCCTCTTTCATCTTTCCTTGCGGTGCGCGGAACGGCTGCAGTTCGATGCCGTTGGCATCAATCAACTTAAAGGTAAATCGTTCGCGGTAGAGGTAGTAGTTATCCGCTACGTCCCAACGCGCCACCAGTGTGTTGGGGTCCTGGATTTCTGCACTGAAGATAAAGGCGTCATCCGGCTTCAGAAAACGCGGCTCTTCCTGTGAGCCAAGCCCCAGGCTTTTACCAAAGGTCGAAAGCGAGTCAAACACACTACCAGGGGTATCACCCGCGGCATGCAGATACGTCGGGGCAGACAGCAGAAGTGCAACCGCGAGCGGTGCCAATAGGGTGCGTAGTGCATATCTCATGGTGATTGTGTTACCAGGTTGTCTAAGGCCTTAATAATACTCGAATTGCCTTCGTTTTACTGTGACTCGGTTGGCATGCGCCCCGCGATCCAGTCGAGATAAGCAGGCAATCCAGCATCGATTGAGACAGCGATGATTTCAGGAAGTTCATATGGATGCAAGGCCTCAATCTGCTTTTCGATTGCTGCATAGGCGCTCTGCTGCGCCTTAATCAGCAGCAGCTGCTCATGCCCGCTTTCGAGCTTGCCCCGCCATTTATATATAGAACGCATCCCGGGCAGGATGTTGACACAGGCCGCCAGCCCTTGTTCTATCAGGGCGTTGGCGATCTGCTCTGAGGTCGCATCGTCAGGCGCGGTGGTGATGATCAATAACGCATTTTTATCCATGCGCTGAAAAATACACTATTGCGGACGATGGGGCAAAACCGCTCGCGGGCGAGAAACGATCCAACAATGGTATAGTGGGCACTGATAAACTCGGATGACGGTGATCGTGATGGGGCTTTTCCAGATATTACTTCTGCTATTTTTATTGGTACCGGTAATCGAAATCTACCTGTTAATCGAGGTAGGGAGCATCATCGGCGCTTTGCCCACTATATTTCTAGTAGTATTTACCGCCGTCGTCGGTGCAGCGCTGCTACGCTGGCAGGGCTTCACCACCTTTCAACGGGTACGCGAGGCGCTGGCACGCGGCGAGGTCCCGGCGATCGAAATGATGGAGGGGGTGGTTTTGCTAATCTGCGGCGCACTGCTGCTGACCCCCGGTTTTTTCACCGATGCGGTCGGCTTTCTCTGCCTGATCCCGGCAGTACGACGCTACTTCATCATGGAAATCATCAAACGTCAGGCGCTTTCTGTCAGCGGGACCGCCTACAGCGAGCACTCCGTCCATGAACAGCGGAGCCAGCGCCATGAATCACGCACCA
>CALZMY010000300.1 GCA_945788675.1 uncultured Gammaproteobacteria bacterium
GGCGCAGCACCACCGCCTCACTCGCAGGGCGCATCAAATCCATCACAAACACCGGCGTGCCTGAATCTGAACCAGACTTCGCACAGGCACGAACCGTCTGCCACAATGTCATTGGATCTTTCAGATGGTGCAGCAGGCTATTGCTGATCACCGCATCGAATGACTGCCGCATCAATTCTTCATCAGGGAGATAACAGTGCGTCAGGTCAATCCGCTTCGACAGCTCCGCCACCGCCACCGCCTTGATCCCATAGGCGAGCATCTCATCTGCCCCATCAACCCCTTCGATTTTACAGTCGGGAAATGCCTGCGCAAAACGGATCGAGATATCCGCTGGACCACAACCGAGATCGAGTACATCTCCAGAAACCTCTCGATCCGGCCACTGCGCCTTAAACAATTTAATGAAATTTTCATGTGGCTCGGTAAAATCCGCCTCGGCATAGGCACGCGCCTGCGCGTCATCATCCATCAGGTCGGGTTCTGGTACTCTATCCACGTAATAATTCCGAGTTCAGTTAGCTTATCAACGTTCGCGGCATACTATACGCCTTAATCCGGCAGGATCGTCTCGCCGCGATAGAGTTCTTCGATCGTCTCGCGGCGACGAATCAAATAGGTCTTATCTCCATCGACCATCACCTCAGCACAACGCGGACGCGAGTTATAAGTCGAGCTCATCGAAAAACCGTAGGCACCGGACGAACGTACCGCCAGCAGATCGCCTTGCTCAATCGCCAGTTCACGCTCCTTGCCGATAAAGTCGCCAGTTTCACACACTGGACCCACTACATCGTAACAACTCGATTGCGCCGTCGATTGCTGCTGCACGGGGACAATCGCCTGCCATGCGCTATAGAGCGACGGACGCAATAGATCATTCATACCGGCATCGACGATCGCAAAGTTTTTGTGATCATTGCTTTTAAGGTATTCAACCTGGGTCAACATCACGCCGGCGTTACCGGCAATTGCGCGCCCCGGTTCCAGAATGATTTTGTAACCGCGTCCACCGAGCTTATCGAGTAACGCAGTCGCATAACTTGCAGGCGCTGGCGGCACTTCTTCATCATAGGTGATACCGAGCCCACCGCCGAGGTCGAGATGATGAATCTCAATGCCTTCTGATTTTAGTTGTTCGAGCAACGATAACAGTCGGTCGGCCGCTGCGGTAAACGGTGCGACATCGGTCAGCTGCGAACCGATATGGCAATCGATGCCGATCAGATTGATGTTCGACATCGCAGCCGCACGCGCACAGACCTGTGGCGCAAGCGCGATGTCGATGCCAAATTTATTCTCTTTCAATCCCGTTGAAATATAGGGATGGGTCTGCGCATCGACATCGGGATTGACTCGCAATGATGCCGGTGCCTGCACGCCCATCTCGGCAGCCACTGTATTAAGTCGATCCAGTTCCGCCTCAGATTCGACATTAAAACAGAGAATATCGACTTCCAGTGCACGTCGCATCTCGGCGGCCGTTTTGGCCACGCCAGAGAAGACCACCTTACTCGGATCACCACCCGCCTTGATCACCCTTTCCAGCTCTCCCACCGAAACGATATCGAAACCAGAGCCAAGTCGTGCAAACAGATTCAGCACCGCAAGATTTGAGTTGGCCTTGACCGCATAACAGATCAGGTGATCGTGCCCGGCAAAGACATCGTCAAAGGCGTGCCAGTGACGTTCCAGTGTCGCGCGCGAATAGACATAACAGGGAGTACCATGCTCAGCAGCGATCTCACCAAGGTCAATCTCTTCGGCGCAGAGCCGCCCATTCTGGTAATTAAAATGATCCATCTTAAAATATTATTATATTCAGTAGCTGTGAGGCCTCGGGCAGATAGAGGTCACCCTTCTGTCCACAGGCAGTTAATAACATGGGCGCAACAGCACAGATGACTGCCCGCAGCACATCACGAATTTTGAGAGGTAGAGACATGATGTTTCCCATCGAAAAGGGTAAGTATAAACGCTCGCCTGAAAATTCAGCAATCAGAATGAATGATATCAGCTAAAAAGCAGCATTCAGGAGAGAGACAGGGTATCAGGCGACCTGGCCAGCATCGCTATCTTGGCCAGCGACCGCCTTAAGCTCAGCATTCAACTTCGCTTCGATGAAACGCTTGTAGTTTAGATAATTAATCGTCTGTAAGTTCATCGCCGATTCCTTACCCAGTAAGGCTGCAGGAATATCAATATCGGTAATATAGATGGGATAAAGCAGTCCGCTCTTACGCTGTTCGAGTACATGCCGGGCCACCTCACTGAACAGCCCATCGCCAAACTCCAGCGAAGTCAGCTCAACATCGTTACAGTAAATGGTGTACATCGACTTACCATCACCCACATCTTCTCCAATCACCTGCAGGTTAAAATATCCGCTGCTACGCACATTACCTTCAACGACCTTCTTCTGCAGACGAAGCTGTCCATCCCGCCCACGCCCCGCCTGAAAAAATTGTATGGCTGGACCGCTTGCGACACCATCCACGCCTGAGGAATCACCACGCTGGATCATCTGGCGGTAAGTCACCGAATCAAAAAAACGGCGGTACTGATTAAGTAACACCTCTGGATCCTGGTTCTCTGCCCGCTGATGATAGAGTGCCCCCTTCTCATCGACTACATAGACCTCAACGGCATTGGCATCGACCTGATAAACAATCTGTATAACGCCTTCCTTATTGAGCCCACAGACCATCGGTATCAATGTATTTTTCAGTGCATAACGATCGACCACCACCGGGGTAAAATGATCAACCGGTTCAGAAAGCTTGCTCAGTAAATCAGGAAGCGCATCATGCCGGCTATAGGCCAGCGCGTCATTTTCAATCTGCAACAGATAATAGGAACGTCCAATACAGAACAGATAGCGTACTGTCTCAGGATGAGCGTCATTGTAAAAACAGCTACTCACATCTTCGAATAGTTCTTCGACTCGTTTCTGAATCACCATCGCACGCCCAGAGGCATCACATTGAATCCTGACGGATGGCGGTGCCATCCCTTTCGAGCGTGGCGTCCACTGAATATAGGCACGAAGACAATCCAACACGCCTTTAGGGCCGGTGTAACGAAAGGTCAAAACCTCCTGCCAGCTGGTCTGAAAAATGAAATCAAAAGAATGAATCAGATTGTTGCAAACACCGCCATAACTGAGCGCATCGGTTCGATTACTGGTCATGTGCTTGCCTTCACGCACATGTATGTCCATCGTTTCATCGGCAACATTGACCAGCAATGCAGCCCGGATCATTCTCGGTGAGCCGGTCAGGTCCTCCATATTACTCGGCGCCAGCTGTGCGCCGGGAAATAAATTATCAAATGCGCGGGTAATCGACCTGATTTCATTCATATTGATCGCAATCTCTTTACCAAGCAGCACCACTACTGTTCTATCGTCAGCCAGCTTATTGAAAAAGCACCACGCCGTCAGTTCAACGACACTATGGGCACGCTTCAGTGGCCTGGCACTACGCGCCTCTTCACTATTCACGTTACCCCTGAAGAGCATCCAGCCACCATCGCCACCGACGTGATAGAAGGTCAGGTGGCTTTCTACCACGTCATCAGAGACACCACGATTGATGATATCGATCTTTCCCGCCTTACGCTCAAAGGCTGCATAGAGCTTACGCCCGAGAATGTGCAGGTCACGTTGACTGATCATCGACAGCTGCACATGCTCACGTGCAAACTTCGACAGGAAGTGATACCCCTGAGTCAGCGCATCTACCAGACTTCGCCGCTCTTCGATCACCCGATTAATCTTCCATTCCGCACGTGTGTCGAGCATCGCCATATATGCTTGACTCCAGCCCCACGACGCAGTAAGTTCCTCCATCACCTCACGCTGCCAGGTAAGGTACTTATTATCCACTGGCTTACCCAGCTGTTCGTTGACTTTGAAGTAGAAACAACGCCGCACCAGTTCGAGTTTTTCTTTTTGATCATCACCACTAAGATAACCAGCAAGCTTTTTATACAACATGATGTAGGGGTCCAGGCTGACCATATCGATCTCGCCCTCATGAATTTCCTGTTTGAATTGCGTGCATAACAGACTGACATTGGGATACTCACTAGCGTAGGTCTCCATCAGCATCAGTTTAAGTACCGCTTTATAGGGCGAATCCACCCCCTTATAAAGCTGCCATAGCGCGGCCCCGAGAAACTCTTCAGCAGGGGCATCAGGCAGACCACCAAAATCGATGGTTTCACTATCCCGGATATCGCGCCGCAGCTTCAGCCTGTCGACATAGGCATCATAATTTTTCTCCTCTTTAGGCGGTACCAGCCACCACACTGGGTAACGCCCGGCGAGTAACAATCCGGTACGGTAGAACTCCTCAAGTAGTAAATGGTGCTGTGCGCTGCCACTACTCTCGACCGAAAGCTCAACAACACTTCCTTCCTTGAATTTTTCTGCGTCCATCAGAAAAAAATGGACCTCCAGACCATATTCATCGGCCCACTTTTCAATCGCCTCGGCCTTGTGCTGCAGCTCATCCAGCTGCGGTCCAGAAAGATCCGAGCGATGGCAGAGCCAGATATCAAAATCACTGCTATCAGAATAGGCGATCGTGCCACTACTACCCATCAGAAACATCGAGTGAATATCGTAGCGAGGCAGCGCCTTCCTTTTATAATCAAAACTACGCACCAGCTTCTTGGCCGCCTCAAGCGTATTTTTACTTGGCTGATAATCAGACACGCCCACCGGCGTGTTCTTCGAAACATAACCTGGAAAAGAGGGATGATTGGCATGAAACAAGAGGGTCAGCACATCCATTACATCACGCTGACGAGTGCGCAAAACATCACGCGTACGCCTCAAGCGCTCACGATTGAGACCCAGAAAACGTTTTTTTATTGTCTTGATGTCCAACCTGGAATTCCCCTGCACCCTTGTATATCACGCCAAAGTCACATAAAAACTTATCGGCCCTTTAACAAAAACCTAGAGATAGATCACAAAAACAGAAGCTTATCCCAATCCAGCCAGCCATCAATAACATTATGATTTTATTAAAATAAAAATATAACAACCATAACAAATATCATTTTTTAGAAATATTTGCCCTACCCCACTACGCATCATACAGCTCACGCATACAGTTCAATGATAGAAATCTATCGTCAGGTCAGACATAATCGAACCAAATAACATAAAATGTCCCGGAGTATGCAATGATGTTTCCCGAGAGCTTTTCAGATGTCATCCCCACCATGCTGCAAAAAGCGCCGGTAGGACTGTTAATTACTGACAACAAAAAAAAGATCGTGTGGATCAATGAGTCCCTGCAGAATTACCTCGATATCGACACAAATGAGATTATAGGCGTCACAGTCGCCGCACTAAAAAATGACGCACTGAAAGCCCTGCTAAAAGCCAAGAACATCGCAGAACTACCCGCCACCGCCATCCATGAGCGCCGCTGGACAAAATGCTGGCGTGCGCCATTGACAGATAACGACAAAGGCACAGGTACCACGGCCCACTATTTTTTCGACGTCACCGAGCTGCATCAGCTACACAGTGAAAATGAGCACCTGAAGGTCGAACTTGAAAATCTCAATATTCATGACAAAACCACTGGCATGCTGAATCAGCACGGCCTGATGCAGACGCTGGAATCGCAGGTTTCACGCAGCCGTCGTTATAACAATCCGCTATCGCTGATTATCATTGAGGCTGGTGGCGTCAAAGACAAAAAAGGGCTGACACAGGCACTGGTTGCTATCAGCTTTCTACTCAATGACCAGTTGCGCTGGGCCGACCTCGCAGGTCGCCTCGACACCAACCGATTTCTGCTCATTCTCCCCGAAACCTCTGCCAGCGATACCATTACGCTGTCTGAGAAGCTCGCCAAACAGATCGGTGAGCTGGATAAACTCCCTAAAGGGCTCAAACTTCGCTGCGCCACCAGCAGCTGGGAGAAGGGTGATGATCTCGATAAATTGATGAGTCGCGCCGAGCAGGGACTTAAATAAAGCGAATATAATCGCAGGGCAATCGCTAGTAACTCAGCCCGGGTTAACTATTATCACGCGCTCGCTGTATTGCGGCTCGCACCTGCGATGGCGCGGTTCCACCGATATGATCACGCGCGGCGACAGAGCCCTGCAGCGTCAACACATCAAAGACATCGGCACTGATTGCCGGTGAAAATTGCGCCAGCTCCTCGAACGACATCTCGGCAAGATCTTTGCTATTTTCGACCCCATAGCGTACCGCCTTGCCCACCACCTCATGGGCGTCACGAAAGGCGACTCCGTTGCGCACCAGATAGTCGGCCAGGTCGGTCGCTGTAGAAAAACCGCTGAGCGCCGCACGCGCCATGTTTTCGTGCTTGACCTCGATCGCCGGTACCATGTCGGCAAAGACGCGCAGTGAGCCACGCACGGTATCGATAGCATCGAACAGCGGCTCCTTATCTTCCTGATTATCCTTGTTATAGGCGAGCGGCTGCCCCTTCATCAGCGTCAGCAGACTCATCAGGCTACCAAAGACCCGCCCTGTCTTGCCACGCACCAGCTCCGGCACATCAGGATTTTTCTTCTGCGGCATGATCGATGAACCGGTACAGAAGCGGTCCGGCAGCGCGACAAAATCGAACTGCGCCGAGGCCCACAACACCAGCTCTTCTGAAAAGCGCGACAGATGCATCAGCAGCGTCGCGGCAAAGGCGCAGAATTCGATCGCAAAATCACGATCACTGACCGCATCGAGCGAGTTCTCACAGACGCTATCGAAGCCGAGCAACTGAGCGGTAAATTTACGATCGATGGGATAACTGGTGCCGGCCAGCGCCGCCGCGCCCAGCGGCATCACGTTGACGCGCTTGCGGCAGTCCATCAAACGGCCATGATCACGTTTGAGCATCTCATACCAGGCCAGCATGTGATGACCAAAGACCACCGGCTGCGCCACCTGCAGGTGGGTAAAACCAGGCAGAATGGTATCGGCCTCACGCTCAGCCAGATCCAGCAGACCTGCTTGCAGACGCTTGATCTCGGCGGCGATCAGATCAATCTCATCACGCAGATAGAGGCGAATATCGGTCGCCACCTGATCGTTACGCGAACGACCGGTATGTAATTTCTTCCCGGTTATACCGATGTGATCGGTGAGTCGTGCCTCGATATTCATATGCACATCTTCAAGTGACACCGACCAGTTGAACTCGTCGCGCTCAATATCAAGCTGGATATCCTCCAGGCCGCTCACGATCTCCTTACACTCCTGACTGGTCAGCACCCCAACATGTGCCAGCATGCGCGCATGGGCGATTGACCCCGCAATATCATGCCGGTAGAGACGCTTATCGAACCCCACCGAAGAGGTAAAGGCCTCCACAAAGGCATCTGTCGGCTCGGTAAAACGACCCGCCCATGGCTTGTACTCATCGGGCATTTCATCACTGCTGTTATCTACGCTCATATGCTTTTATTCCATCGACTATCACTGATATATCGCCAAAGTATAGCAAGTTTCAGGCGACGAATAATCTGCTCTGAATGTTATCTAGTTGGCTTTGCTGGAGAAATCCACATCAAATTCCGATAACAATAGACACTATTCCAACTTTTACAGCACCCGACACTGTCATGAAACCTGAGCAGCGACCACCCCACCCACAGACCACAGTCGATGATGAGCTGTTCCTGCCCGATTTCTGCAATATCCGCGTGATCTTCCTGGTGGTATTGATCGCCGAACTGCTCGCCTTTGTGCTGGCACTGGCGCCGCAGGTTGCCACCACCGACCTGTGGGAACGCCTCGGCATCATCTCGATGTTTGTCCAGTGGGTGGCGCTGGTCAACGCTGCGCTTCTGTGCGGCCTGCGACCCCTGCTCAAAAAACAGCGCCATACCACCGTGGCAGCCTGTAGTTTCCTCGCTATTCAGGTCGTCACGGCACTGCTCTCAGAGACGACACTTCGGCTCGCCTTCTTCGTTGGGCTGGAACAGACCTTGCCAACCGCCTCTCATGGTGATTTTCTATTCCACAATATCGCAATCAGTGCAATCGTCAGCGCCGTTGCACTACGCTATTTTTATATGCAGCATGAGCTCAAGCGCAATATGCAGGCCAAATCTCGTGCACGCTTCGAGGCTCTGCAGGCCCGCATTCGCCCCCACTTCCTTTTCAACTGCATGAATACCATCGCCAGCCTCACACGCAGCCAGCCCACCCTGGCCGAAGAGGTGACCGTAGATCTCGCCGATCTGTTTCGCATAAGCCTGGCCGATATTGGCAACGAGGTACCGATTCGCGATGAATTAGCACTGTGCCGCCGCTATCTCAATATCGAAAAATTGCGTCTGGGTGAGCGACTCAATGTCCGCTGGAAGATTGGCGAACTCCCTGCAGCGGCCACCGTGCCGTCATTAACCCTGCAACCAC
>CALZMY010000301.1 GCA_945788675.1 uncultured Gammaproteobacteria bacterium
ATATCAAAACGCAGATGAATTGCTGACGATACTTTATTAACGTTCTGCCCACCAGCCCCCTGCGCGCGGATGGCGGTAAGATCGATCTCATCCAGGGGGATAGAGACGTTATGGGAGATGATTAACATTACTGTATGAGCCCTGATTTTGAATCGATGATGGAGACTTCACTAAGGCTATCCAGCAACCATTCAACGTTCGAATTTATTCAAACAAATAGTCAGCATGAAAGCGTAAATGGTCTTCCATAAAAGTCGCGATAAAAAAGTAGCTATGGTCATAACCGTCATGAAATCGTAACGCTAACGCCTGACCGGATGCCTCACATGCCGCTTTAAACCGTGTCGGGTTTAATTGTAGGTCAAGAAAGCCATCATCACAGCCCTGATCAATCATTATAGGTTTTTCAAGGATCTGCTGCTGCACCAGTGAGGTCGCATCATAAGCCGCCCAGCTTGCGCGATCTGGCCCCAGATAAGCACCAAAGGCCTTCTCACCCCACGGACAGAGGGTTGGTGCACAGATAGGTGCAAATGCAGATACTGAACGATAGGCCTGCGGATTTTTCAACGCGGCAATCAACGCCCCATGGCCACCCATAGAATGCCCAAATATAGACTTTCTGGCAGGGTCCACCGCAAATTGTGTTTCGATTAAGGCTGGCAGCTCCTGCGTGACATAATCGTACATCTGGTAATGCTCTCGCCAGCCCGGCTGCGTAGCATTCACATAAAACCCGGCGCCGCTGCCCAGCTCCCAGTCATCGTCTTCACCCTCGATACCTGTATTGCGGGGGCTGGTATCCGGTGCAACCAGTGCAACCCCCAATGCAGCTGCCAAACGCTGCGCTCCTGCCTTGGCCATAAAGTTCTCTTCAGTACAGGACAGCCCAGACAACCAGTAAAGCGCAGGAACAGGATGAGACTCGGCCTGTGGTGGCAAAAAGATCGCGAAACGCATCTCACTGTTACATGCCGAAGACGCATGTGAGCAGTAATACAACCAGCCGTCAAAACAGCGGATTTTGGAATGAATATTTAATAATGCCATTGGCGATGAATCCAGATATTAATGACTAAAACATTATGACCGAGCGAATACTACTCCCTTCGTGCATTAACTCGAAGGCGCGATTAATTTCATCTAACGGCATGGTATGCGTTACCATCTCGTCCACCTTGATTTCACCTGCCAGATAGCGATCAACATAACGCGGCAGTTCAGTCCGCCCTTTAACGCCGCCAAACGCGGTGCCGCGCCATACGCGTCCTGTCACTAATTGAAAAGGTCTGGTTGAGATCTCTTCTCCTGCGCCTGCCACGCCGATGATCACAGACTCCCCCCAGCCTTTATGGCAGCACTCCAGGGCTGAACGCATCAGGTCAACATTGCCGATGCATTCAAATGAATAATCAACGCCACCATCCGTTAAGTCGACCACTACGTCCTGAATCGGTGCATCATAATCTTTGGGGTTAATCGTATCCGTCGCACCGAGCTGACGCGCCATCTCAAACTTCTCTTCATTAATATCGATCGCAATAATGCGTGCCGCCTGTGCAATCACCGCACCCTGGACAACACTCAACCCGATACCACCGAGGCCAAACACAGCCACCGTTGCACCTGGCTCTACTTTTGCTGTATTCAGCACCGCGCCAATGCCCGTTGTAATACCGCAGCCCAACAGACAGACTTTATCTAACGGCGCCGCTTTATTGATTTTTGCCAACGCGATTTCAGGCACCACCGTATACTCAGAAAAAGTAGAAGTCCCCATATAATGAAAAATGGTTTTGCCGTTACAGGTAAAACGAGAAGAGCCGTCAGGCATCAACCCCTTGCCCTGGGTCGCACGAATCGCCTGGCAAAGATTTGTTTTGCCCGACGTACAGAATTTACAATGGCCGCATTCCGGCGTATAGAGTGGGATCACATGATCGCCCACCGTCAGACTGGTCACCCCCTCACCCACTTCCTCCACAATCCCGCCACCCTCATGGCCCAGTATTGAGGGAAAAATTCCTTCAGGATCCGCGCCAGACAGGGTAAAGGCATCGGTATGGCACACCCCAGTCGCCACCATCCTCACCAGTACTTCGCCTGCCTTTGGTCCCGCCACCTGCACGGTTTCAATCGTTAAAGGCTGACCCGCCCCCCAGGCTACTGCTGCACGTGAATCCATCCCGCTCTCCTTTAGTGATTACGGCTTCATATGATAACGACCATCTGATAACCGAGGTTTATAATATATGGTACTGTTATAGAACGAACTAGAAAAGCACAATGTAAACATTATGGTGCTGGCCAAGGAGGATTCCAGAGATGAAACGGTATCAAACCACAGGAATTGTTTCATTAGCCATGATGCTCTTTATGTCTACCAGTTTTGCCGCCTCATTAATCGAGAGCGTTGAGGTCAGGTACACCACAGTACCCAAAGAGCGTCTCTTTGATGCCCTTATTGAAGCGGTCAATACAGCGACCGTTTCATCACAGATCATGGCACGTGTCGATAAAATTAATTACGATGTTGATGACTTTGTACCAAAAGGCGCGGTAATTCTTCGGTTTCGCGGCAGTGAGCAGAAGGCCCGTTCAAGTCAGGCCGAAGCTGCCTTACGTGAGGCTCAGGCGCGCAGACAGGAGGCTGAAGATGAGCATCGACGCATCAAAGATATCTACGAGAAAAAATTGATCTCCAGAGCCGCGCTGGATAAAGCCGAGGCGTCGTTAAAGGCGGCCAGGGCAAAGCTGGACGCGAGCGAAGCAGCGCTGGATGAGGCGAGGATTCAGGCCGGCTATACAGTCATCAAAGCACCTTTTAGTGGTTATGTCACCGAGCGGCATGTTGAAGTCGGTGAATCAGTCAGTATCGGACAGCCATTAATGACCGGCGTTTCGCTTGAAGCGCTGCGGGCTACAGTCGCTATTCCACAGTCTTTGGTCAACGATATACGTGAACATGCTAGTGCCGCAGTAATTATGCCTGATAGTTCGCGTGTTAAATCCAGCGCTATTCGTGTTTTTCCTTTTGCTGATGAACAGGCGCATACATTTAAGGTTAGAGTAAACCTGCCACAATCAGATCACCGACTTTATCCCGGAATGTTTGTCAAAGTTGCATTGATCACGGGTGATGTCCGGCGTCTTTTGGTACCCAGAGGCGCCGTTGTTCATCGCAGTGAATTGACGGCCGTTTATGTGGTTAAGCCAGATGGCGAAATTAGTCTGAGGCAGATTCGTACTGGCTGGCGTGATAATGAATCCATCGAAGTGCTGGCAGGTCTGGATGAGGGTGAACTGGTTGCCCTTGACCCGATTGCTGCCGGCATTGCACTCAAGCAG
>CALZMY010000302.1 GCA_945788675.1 uncultured Gammaproteobacteria bacterium
CCTAAGTCATTGATCGTTCGTTGGGAGGTTTATTGAGACCTAATTTACAGCCCAACCGGCAGCGACAGGTGGTGAACAAAACCGCAACAAAGGGTATCATATCCCCTTTAGTAATCTGTTGAATTGAGCCCCAGATAGAACCCCAGAATGAACAACAAAACTGCAGTCCTCACACTCCTGATGCGCAGACAACGCAACCGTAAAATCAGGAATATCATGCTTGCGATCGCCGCAGCAGGACTACTCGGATGGGGACTGACGTTCTCGCAGCAACAGGCCTTCTCACTCACCCCGCCAGCGCCGGGTCAGATTGAAGGCGAGCGTACAGCAGCTGAAAATGGCACGGTGGTACCCGTCGAAGATTAAACAAGTGACAGCAAAGGAAAGCGCTTAAATAGCGCTTTTTTGCAGCAGCATCTCGATCATTTCATGGGCATCGGGACTAGTCCAGTCAATCACCCCGACCACACGCCCCGAGATCTTGCCGTCGCGCCCGATCAAATAACTCATCGGCAGGCCAACCACCTCATAGCGATTGCGCACCTCGCCATCGGGGTCGAGCAGAACCGGGTATTCAAAGCCATGCTCGGCGATAAATGGCGCCACATTTTTTCGCCCTCGCCTGTCACCCGCTACCGCCAGGATCTCAAACCCCTCTGCCCGATAACGTTCCCATAACTGCTGCATCGCAGGCATCTCTTCACGGCAGGGGCTACACCACGTTGCCCAGAAGTTGAGTAACACCACTTTGCCACGATATTCGGTCAATGTGGATTGCGAGGCGTCACTCAGCAGCTCCAGCGAAAACTCAGGCGCTGCGAGGCGTGTTTTAGGCTGCTCTACCCCGAGCGCCGCAAAGGGGTCTGCATAGGCACTCCCTGTAAAGAGAAGCGCCATCACCGACACCATATGCACAATACGCCTAGCGACCATATTCACCCAGGTACTCCATAATCAACTGACGCTGCTGCTCACTCAGCGGTGGCTTGTCTCGCTCTGCCATGCGCTGTTCCATCAACGCGACATAATGGGGCCACTCATCAGCACTATGCCGCGCGGGATGCGGCACCGCGTGGCAGCTGCCACACTTCTCGACAAATAGCTGCGCCGCCTGCGACTGCGGGGCAGGGATCGGGGTGCCACTGCTGGCACACCCTGCCACCAGCACTATCGCAGCCACAGCACCAAGAGCCCGAATGATGCCCTCTTTCTTCCCAGTAGCCGCTAGCATTAGAACCCTAAGGAGCCCTCTTTACCCTTAGGCTTTTTAAAACGAATACTGCCTTTGGTTGGCAGTTCACGATACCAGGTCAACATCACCCGCGACTCCTCTTCGAGCTGCAGTCCGTTTAGATCCTGATGAAGCGGTATACCAACATTGAGGTCAATGATATTCAGTGGCGCAGGCTGCCACTGTAGCCCCACGGTGGCGAGTACCTTCTGACCGCCGTAGTTACTGGTATCATACAGCGGTGTGGTCAACGGCGAGCCCGCCATCCCCTGGGTAACATGACCGCTTGCCCCCGACAGCACCTCATCCATCTGGCCATCAATATCACCGCGGTGTTCAACATTCAACTGTAATTGGGCGAGCAGGTTACTGCGGAACTGGTACATGCCGTAGAGGTCAACCCGCGCCTCATCGCCCAGTCGATAGTCACGGTCGTTATCGTGGATACGTGCGGTGTACATCGCATTGACACCCCACCAGTAGGGCGATGCAGAGCGTTGATAAAGGATGCCGACGGTGGGGTCATAAGTGCCTGAACCGAGCTGCATGCCGTATGGCAACAACTCTTTCTGGCGCATCGCTAGCGGGTGATTGCTATTGGTCTCATCGATCGAACCGGTCGGCAGACTCAGGCCAAAAAAGAACGATGCCTGGCGTGACGGGATCAACGGGTCATCGGCAAAGAGGCGGTACTTACCCATCAGCATCGTATCGGCAATACCGGAGGCTTCCATCGTGAAACCGTTCTGCCCGGTCATCGTCGACATCATGTCACTGAATTTCATCTCCATACTGTTGTCTTTGTGCATCAGCATGACACCACCAAAAAGACGATCACTAAAGCTATAGCCCATAGTGAAGTTCAACATACGCATATCCATCGAGGTCGGCACCGCCATGAACTTTCCAGTCGGCTGCCCCATCATCATCGGCATTCCCAGCTGAGAATCTGCAGAAACTGAATCGCCATCACGCGCCAGGCCATCCATTCCCATCGCCATTGCACTCAATTTAAAACGAAATTCTTTGGTCTCCGGGATACCGCCACCGGGAATATTCATCGGCATATTACCGCCGCATTTGCCACAACAGAGTCCAACAAAAGCATTTGCCACGGGTGCCCATATCATCACGAATAACAGCAGCACCCCCTGAAATAACTGATTTCGCATCGACACCTCCCCACTAAAAAAGTGATGGGGATGCTAACAGGGAAAAGCTGTAATGGGAATGCGACATTATGTCGCATCAGCTGAATAGCCAGCGTGTCGTGGCGCTCATTGCCTCATTACCTCATTCACACATCAGCACTCGAAAAGGGACGGGGCTAGTATGCCACTGCGGCATCTCCTTCGTACGCTACGAAACCTGCTACAGGTTACCCCCCTAATATTCTACCCTCTCGCTATTCGCATCACTCTTCATCAGAGCTAAAGCTAATATTTTGGGTGCCGATAGAAAAACCATGCATCATCTGGAAACAGATCAGCATGTTCGATCAAACAAAGAGACAGGGATGGTCAGATTGTTGCAGACAACAGAGAAAAGATCGGATTTCACATCTGCATTAGTAAAACCCGCTTGCCTGTCGAGGCTCCTAAATTCTGGCACCGTCTCGA
The DNA here is from genome assembly GCA_945788675.1 of uncultured Gammaproteobacteria bacterium. Lineage (GTDB taxonomy): Bacteria > Pseudomonadota > Gammaproteobacteria > SZUA-140 > SZUA-140 > SZUA-76. Next base: position 2,851 of record CALZMY010000302.1, read on the forward strand.
AGATTCATGCCTTCTTCATTAGCATCTTTAATCGTAACACTGCAACAATTATGACTTGTATCCTGCGCTATAGAAAGTATATGACCAGTCGTATACCCAGCGTTTCCATAGCGCTACTCATACGATCTATGGGTCATGCAACCTGTGGGCGAATGATATGAAGAATGAAGAAGAACAGAAACTTCGTGATTACGAAAAAAAGATTGCTGAACTGGAAAAGGCCAATGGTGAGCTTACCCAGTTTGCCTATATTGTCTCCCATGACCTCAAGGCACCACTGCGTGCCATCAATAATTTATCACAGTGGATAGAAGAAGATATCAGCGAGGTAATGACTGAAGACGCACGCAAGCAGATGGCGCTCCTGCGTGGTCGCGTCGACCGTATGGAGAAGATGATCAGCGGCATTCTTGAGTATTCACGGATTGGACGTATGGCGGTACCGGATGAAATTGTCAATGTTTCTGATCTATTGCACGAAACCATCGACTCAATAACACCAGTAGAAGAATTCAAGATAGAGATCGGTACAGACATGCCGACCTTCGCAACTCCACGCATAAGACTGGCGCAGGTATTTGCCAATCTTATCGGTAATGCTATCAAACATCATGATCGTAAAGATGGAATGGTAGAGATTACCGTTCACGATAACGGCGATACCTTTGAATTTTGTGTCGCAGATGATGGACCAGGGATTGAGCCTGAGTACCACGACAAGGTATTCGAAATCTTCCAAACACTGCATGCACGCGATGAAGTGGATAGTACCGGCGTCGGTCTCACGCTGGTTAAAAAGATCATCGAAGAACACGGAGGAAATATAACTCTAGAATCTGCGGCGGGCGAAGGTGCGATATTTCGTTTTATTTGGCCAAAAGTAACCAGGGAGCAGGATAAATCATGAAGGATAACACAGTGAATATACTTTTAGTCGAAGATGACGAAGTCGATGTAATGAATGTGAAGCGTGCGTTTAAGAAATCAAACATTACTAATCCACTCCATGTGGCGGGCAATGGCCTGGAAGCTCTGGCGGTGCTACGTGGAGATAATGTAGAAAAAATAACACCCCAGCCAAAGGTTATTCTTCTAGACATCAATATGCCAAAGATGAACGGTATCGAGTTCCTGCGTGAACTGCGTGCAGATAACGATCTTAAATCGATAAGCGTATTTGTATTAACCACATCCAACCAGGATAACGACAAGTTTGATGCCTACGATCTCAATGTCGCGGGTTACATACTGAAACCGGTTGAGCTTGATAAATTTATGCAGGCGGTGACCACACTGGACCTGTATTGGTCGATGATAGAAATGCCCTGAACAAGGTACTGATAGCAACAGCTTTAAAAAATAATTATGGAATATTAACAGGAAGGGCCCATCAAAGTGGCGACAATAAACAAAGGGATCTTAGCGGCATTATTATTGATGTATTGGCAGATGGCTGTGGCAAGCAATATGGCTGATGAAGATAGTGAACTACTGCTCTTTTTCGAAGAAGAGGAACTGATCGAAATCGCCAGTAAACGCCTGCAGTCACTCAACAAAGCACCGGCGATTGTCTCCGTAGTCACACGCAGGGAGATCCGCAACATGGGAGCACGTAATCTGGGCGACGTATTACAGCGTGTTCCGGGCTTTGGTATTAGCAAGCAGGTGTTCGGAAAAACTGAGATAGAGGTGCGCGGAATCAAGACCATTGACTCTGAAAAGCTAAAATTATTGGTCGATGGTCACTCTGTGAGTGAATATTATACCGGCGGTGCCAGCTGGGTCTTTCATGAGATGGGCATGGATGATGTTAAACGTATCGAAATCATCCGCGGCCCGGGCTCGGCACTGTATGGTTCAGGTGCCTTTGTCGGCGTGGTCAATGTGGTGACAAAAACTGGCACGGAGATCAATGGTGTCAGGGCATCGGTAGCGGGCGGTTCGTTTGATACCAAAAAATATTATATAGAAGCCAGCACGCAATCAGGCGATCTTGAGATGGCATTTACGTTAGGATTCTTAGAGACCGATGGGCCAGAATCATTTGTTAAAAGCGATAAATTGGGCAACTCGGGAAACACCCGGGATTACGATGGAAAAACAGACGTTGGCCTGAAGGTAAAATATAAAGACATCAGTTTCTCAACCCGTTTTGTAGGGCGCAGACATGGTGACAATATCGGTGTAGGCTCGGCGTTAAATGATGAGAGCGCACTAAAGCATTCAAAATTTTTCGCCGAACTTAAGTATGATCATGAAATTGATGACAGCCGCGCACTGCAGGCAAAATTCTATCTCGACCAGATGTCAACCGACTCCTATTTTGAAATCCTTCCCGAGGGCACTGGCCCCTTTGTAAATGGCATGCTTGGCAATCCATCCGCATCTGAAAAAGGCCATGGCCTGGAGATCGTGTTCGATCAGCAGCTCTCCGACAACAATTACCTAACCGTGGGGGCGGTGGCAGAAAACAATAAACTGACCGATGCCAAACATTTGGCCAACTTTGATCCCAAAACGTTTGCTCCGCTGCCATCTTTCCAGGATGTCAGCAACGGTGGCAATTTTATCGATGACAGCAAGACCAACCGGGATATCTGGGCGGTCTATCTGCAGGATATCTGGACATTATCCGATGACCTCGAACTCACCGCGGGCGTGCGTCATGATGATTATTCCGATTTCGGCAGCTCTACCAATCCGCGCATCGCCGCCGTGTGGTCCTTTAAAGAAGACTGGGATTTGAAGACGATGTATGGCTCGGCCTTCAGAGCACCCAGCTTTGCGCAGTTATATCTCACTAATAACCCGACATATGTCGGCAATGAGCACGCCAAGGCAGAAAAGACCGATACCTTTGAAGTCGCCCTGGCACATGATCTCAGCAGTGACAGCACAATCAGAGCGACCTATTTTCATAATAAATTTAAAGACAGACTGGATATTGTAGCGACCACACCACCCAAATACGACAATGTCGGTAGCGCCACCATCCAGGGCATCGAGCTTGAATGGGAGCATGACCTCGGAAAACATGGCGATGTCTATGCAAATTACACCTATCTGGATACAGAAGATAACGCGACAGGGCAACGCATTGAAGATGTCGCCGAGAATAGAGGCAACCTGGGTGGCAACTACCGGCTTAATAATATCTGGAATTTGAACCTCAATATCCTCACCGTAGGCGACAAAACACGTGCGCCTGGCGACGGACGCCCATCTGTAAAAGCCTATAACCTCGTCGACCTGAGCCTGTTAGGCAAGGAGATTTATAAAGGTCTGGAGTTGCGCGCCGCGGTACACAACGTATTTGATCAAGATGATTTTGATCCCGCGGCAAATAATTCTGTGTCTAGCGATATTCCACGCGCAGGACGCAGCGTAATGATCGAAGCTGCGTACAAGCTTTGGTGATGGCAGCAATAACTCGAAAAAACAGTTAAAAGAATAACCATGAAAAAAGGAATCTTAGTTTCGTTATTATGGATGTACTGTCAGATAGCTATGGCGAGCAGCGTGGCTGATGACGATAGTGAATTATTTCTTTTCTTCGATGAAGAGGAGCTGGTCGAGATCGCCAGCAGACACCTGCAGTCACTCAACAAGGCACCGGCGATCGTCTCGGTGGTCACGCGCAGGGAAATCCGCAACATGGGGGCTCGAAATCTCTTTGATGTGTTGCGCCGTGAAGCGGGTATTGGCGTCACGCTTAACCATTTCGGCAAATATCAGATCGAATTCAGAGGCAATAAACACGTGGACGCCGCTAATTATAAACTGATGATCGATGGCCATTCGGTACACGACGATCTCAGCGCCGGCTCTAGCTACATCTTTGATAAAATGAGTATAGAGAATGTCAAACGTATCGAAATTATCCGTGGACCCGGTTCCGCGCTCTACGGTTCCGGGGCATTTGCCGGCGTCATCAATGTCGTTACTGTTAACGGAGAGGATATCGATGGGACCACTGTTACCGCCGGCGGCGGATCGTTTGGTACCCAGCACTATAATCTACTGGCAGGCAAGCAATCGGGCGACTGGGATACCGCGTTTATGCTCGATCTATATGACACCGATGGCGCCGAACTGGATGTGGCCAGCGATCTATTCCTGCACTCCGGTAAAACCCAGTTTAATCTAAAACGCCTCGATGCCGGCGTGAAACTATCATACAAGGATTTCTCATTTAATAGTCGTTATGTCAGCTTTGATCGCGGGCCCTATGTGGGCGTCATCGGTGCGCTTAATGATGAAAGTGAAGTGAATCAAACACAGTATTTTCTGGAACTTGCCTATCAGCACGAGATCAGCAAAAAAGCAAACTTTAATGCAAGGGCTTACCAGGACAGAGTACCCGAGTTTGACCTCTTCTGGGAGATCATTTCCGAAACAGATTATCCCGGCGGCATGATCGGCAATCCAATGGCAGAGATGCAGAGTCATGGTAGCGAACTTCAGTTTGACCTTGAACTAGCAGAGAATAATTTCCTGACGATCGGCGCGCTGAGCGAAAAACGCAAGATGAAAGATATCAAACATATTGGCAATTTTGACGGCCGATTATTCATCGGCGGCGCCCCTAATCCTGCCTTTGGCGCCCCACTGGGCGCTCTCACCGACATCAGCGCCGATGCTAACTGGTTGGACATCAGCAAAACCGAGCGTGATATCTGGGCGATCTATCTGCAGGACATCTGGAACATTACCGATACGCTTGACCTGACTGTCGGTGTGCGCCATGACGATTATTCGGATGTCGGCAGCACCACCAATCCACGCGCGGCACTGGTGTGGCAGTTCCACGACGACTGGGATCTGAAGACCCTCTATGGCGAAGCGTTCCGTGCACCCAGTTTCGCTGAACTGTATCTACTCAACAACACAGCATATCTCGGTAATACGGCACTTGTACCAGAGACGATGAAGACCTTTGAGCTCAGCCTTGGCCATACCATCTCCAGCAACGACACAACACGCCTGACCTTTTTTGATACCGCGCTTAAAGATAAAATCCAGGCTCTGCCGCAGGGTGGTGGCCTGTCACAATTTGGCAACTCAGCGGGAAGCGATGTTCAGGGACTCGAGTTTGAGTTTGAGAAACAATTTAACAGCGGTCATTCGCTGTATGCCAACCTGACCTACCAGGATGCCAAAGAAAAAAACACTGACAAGCCCGTAGCCGATGTGGCTAATCGCAAAGCCAATATCGGTACCAATCTTGTCGTCGGCCGGCATCTCAATGTCAATCTCAATCTATTTGCTACTAGTGCTATGCCGCGCCAGTCTGCTGATCCTTCTTATGGAATAACAGCTGACCCACGCACCAACGCGACAGCAGGTTATGCACTGGTTGATCTGGCCGTCATCGGCAAGGAGTTACATGAAGGGCTGGAAGTTCGGGGATCTGTTTATAATCTTCTTGATAAGGAATACGTTGATCCTGCTCTTGCTGGCTCAGTGACTAGCGATCTTCCAAGAGAGGGACGTTCTTTGATGATTGAACTCTCTTATGAGATGTAGCTGACAAAGAATAACAGCGATAGCAGGCCGCGAACTTCACCAATATTAAACAGATAATACGGTAGAAAAAGAGAGATGGTAAATGGGTGGAAAAACATACGTCCATCATCACATGAATGGCCATTTAAAACTCTCTCTAAGAGAGTGGCGCGATTTCGTTGCTGCAAGATTAAGACTTGTTCTGCTATTACTCATCATGCTCCTTGGTTACACACCCTGTTACGCTAGTGATGTCGCAGCAATAAAAGACCGAAATTTAAGACCATTCAAAGAGGCAGTAGAAGGTTTTGAGGCCACAACGACGGCGGATATTCACGTATATATTATTGATATGAAGCGTGATCCCACTGGCAAAAAACTAACCAGGACGGTCAAGAAGAAGAAGGTGGACATGATTTATGCACTTGGTAGCAAGGCACTAAAGCTAGCGATAGATAAACTGAAAGAGATACCGATTGTCTTTAGCTATGTGCTTAAACCTGAAAAGATAATAGGTGACACAGATGATAAGCGCACTATCGCCGGCATCAGCATGCTAATACCACCGGGAGAGCAGTTATCGGCATTCAAGATAATTGCGCCAACACTTAATAGAATTGGTGTTGTCTATGACAGCACCAAGTCAAATGAACTTATCAAGAAAGCAAGATCATCAGCACAGGAACTGGGAATTACCCTGGTAGAGAAGACCATCAGCAACAAAGAAGAAGCTGTTAGTGCTGTATATGACCTAAAAGGCCAGATCGATTGTGTATTAATGCTACCAGATACCACATTTGTGACTGCCAAGACGATGAAGCATCTACTGCTGTTTTCTTTTAAAAATAACATTCCGATTATTGGACTGTCTGATAAATACGTAAAACAGGGCGCGCTTCTCGCCCTGTCATTTAATAACAGGGAAGTAGGCAAACAGGCAGGTGAAATCGCCTCTAAAATAATCAGCGGTGAGGATATTCCCAGAAACCTTTATTTAGACCCACGCTCATTAGAGCTATCTATTAACAAAAAGACTGCCGATAAACTGGGAATAAGTATTCAGGAATCAGTATTAAAGACTGCGCATCAGGTTTATGAATAAGGAAGAAGAAATCAGCACAGTAGTGCCAGCTATTGCGGTTGCTCGACAAGAGAATATCCTGGAAAGGATTTCGGCTGCTTTATTTAACAATCTAAGGGCCAAGTTTCTTTGGCCTGCCATCTCTTTGATAATTGCACTTTCAATATTCTTAACCGCATCCTCCATCTATATCCAGCAGCGCTCGATGGATGCCGATCTTAAGACATTCGGTTTATCTACAATCCGAAGCCTGGCCAATGACAGCGAACTAGGCTTGCTCACTGAGAACCAGGACTTTATCAGACCCGTACTGAAAGACTTAACCAATGCCCCAACATTCTTCTACGCCGCTGTCTACAATAAAGACGGAGACTCTCTGGGCGTAAGATCTATCGTTGCTGACAATGACGATTATATTGCGACGATGCCAGGTGATGTCACCCATGATCTTTCAAACGATAAGGTTGCGATGTGGAATGAGAGAGAGATTAACGGTGAAGTCATCTATGAGTTCTGGTCGCCTGTATTAATTCACGAATCAGAGGAAAACGAGGACCTGTTTCTTGATAATGAAATAGATGAGACTGAATTATCAATTGATGTTGGTTCAATTTTAGGCTTTGTTCGATATGGTGTTTCACGCAAAGGTATAAGAGATGCGCTCCATGAGACATTGCTTGCAAGTCTTACTATTCTTGCAATATTTTTACCTACATCATTTTCGCTTGCCTTCTTGATGTCGACCAGAGTAACGAGGCCAATTGCTAAACTGGTAAAACTCTCAGAGGAGGTAGCTGAGGGTAGTCTGGACAATGTAATTGATATCACCAGTAAGGACGAGGTCGGAAAACTAGCATTATCCTTTAATGTCATGATCAGTTCTGTAAAGGCGCGAGATCATGAACTACGCAAGGCACATGATGAATTAGAGAAGAGAGTCGAAGAGCGTACAGCTGAAATCAACAAAACAAACCAGGAATTGTCAGATCAAATTGCTGAGCGCACTCAGGCGCAGTCAGAATTAGCAGATCTGGCTTCACGAATGACACATAAAGCAGACCAACTAGAAAAAAGCAATAAAGATCTCGATCAATTCGCCTATGTTGCAGCACATGATTTAAAGGCACCGTTATGTGCTATCGCTAACTTATCCAGATGGATAGAAGAGGATGTAGAAGATCAATTATCAGATGAGAGCCGTGAGCACATGGACCTTTTACGCGGACGAGTACAGCGCCTGGAAAACCTGATAGATGGAATTCTCCAGTACTCACGTTTAGGACGCATTGATGGAGGCCAGCTTGAGGTTGTAAATGCAGGAATCGTTATTGACCAGATTATTGAGATGCTTAGCCCACCGCCTTCATTTACGGTAGAAAGAGATCAGCACATGCCTACATTTAAATGTTCAGTACTATTATTTGAGCAGGTGCTATCAAACCTCATCGGTAATGCGATCAAATACCACGATAAAGAGGCCGGTAATGTGAATATATCTTTTAAAGATGCGGACGACTTATATGAGTTTTCTGTGGCAGATGATGGCCCCGGCATTGATCCAGAATATCATGAAAAAGTATTTATGATATTTCAGACGCTACAGGCGCGTGATACTAAAGAGAGTACTGGCATTGGCCTAACGATAGTAAAAAAGATAATCGAGGAACAAGGCGGCAAGATAAGCCTGGATTCAAATGAGGGGCGAGGAACCACTTTCCGGTTTACCTGGCCTAAGATGCCGAGAATCAACAAGGGCGAGTAACGAGGCGAGTGCAATGTTGACAGTGAATGACAGCGAAAAGAAGTTAACAATCCTGATTGTCGATGATGATGAGATTGACCGAATGGCTGTTAAACGCTCGCTTAAATCGAGTGCACTAAATATAAAAATAGAAGAAGCCAAGTCTGCTATAGAATGTATTTCGATACTTAAGTGTGAGCAATTCGATTGCGTATTTCTGGATTATCTACTCCCGGATGGTGATGGCCTGACGACATTAAAGTCTCTGCGCGCGGCTGAAATAAATGTACCCGTTATTATGTTGACCGGTCATGGAAATGAGGAATTGATAGTTGAAATGATACAAGCAGGTGCTTCGGATTATATACCGAAGGGTAAAATGAAACCCGATGTTCTTGAACACAGCATACGAAATGCGATACGTATTTGTAGTATTGATGAAGCTAGGAGAGAGGCTGTTGATGAATTAAAAAAATCAAATAAAAAGAATATCGATATCCTTGAGAGTATTACTGATGCTTTTATGGCGATAGATAATGAATGGTGTTTTTCATACCTTAATAGCCAGGCAGAACAGTTCATACGTCAGGAGCGTGCGGAATTAATTGGTAAAGAAATATGGCCATATTTAATGAAAATAAGTAGCTGGTTTCATGAATTATTACGCAAGGCTATGACAGAGAAGGTTTCAGTGAGCCGGGAAGGGTTATGTGGATCGCAGGACATGTGGATTGAGACCCATGTCTACCCAAACCAGGAAGGTATTTCTGTTTATATCAACGATATTACAGAACGCAAGCGCGACCAGCAGGCACTCCAACGGGATAAAGAAGAGCAAAAGATATTAATAAGTAAATTGAAATCTACGCAGAATCAACTATTGCAATCTGAAAAAATGGCATCAATTGGGCAATTGGCCGCAGGTATGGCGCATGAGATCAATAATCCTATCGGTTACATCAATTCCAATCTGGGCACTATGCTGGATCACATAAAAGCGTTGCTTACCGTATTAGCCGCATATAATGAACATGATGCCTTATTGGCACAAGATGTTGAGGCATACAAACATATACAGGAGATCAAAAAACAGACTGAACTGGAATACCTCAAGGAAGACATTATTGAGCTGATTAACGAATCAAAAGAAGGTGTTTCCCGTGTTATGAGCATCGTCCAGGATTTAAAAGACTTTTCACATGTTGATGAAGCAGATTGGCAATGTGTGGATTTACATAGGGGCCTGGATAGCACATTAAATATTGCAAATAATGAGATAAAATATACGGCAGAGGTCATCAAGGAGTATGGAGACCTTCCACTTGTTGAGTGTATCCCTGCGCAGATCAATCAGGTGATTATGAACATCCTGGTTAATGCGGCACATTCGATAGAAACTAATGGCACTATCACTATTCGTACAGGAACTAATGGCGAGGAGGCCTGGCTGGAAATAAGCGATACTGGTAGAGGCATTTCGTCAGAGCATATCACGCGTATTTTTGATCCATTTTTTACTACCAAACCAGTTGGAAAAGGTACTGGGCTTGGACTGTCATTGTCTTATGGAATTCTAGAAAAGCACGGCGGTCGTCTTGAGGTCGACAGTGAGGTGGGAAAAGGGTCAACTTTCCGCATATGCTTACCGGTGAGACACAAGCAGCATAAGGATTTAACTGACAACTCTCTAATAACGCCTCCCGTTTAGAGAGGATACAATCGCGAAAGTATTGCGCCCGTATAATTTAATATGAGAACATTACTAGCTGATAAATATTCTCACGATTCACATGAGCCTCGGACTGCATTAGAAACGGCTCTAGAAG
>CALZMY010000303.1 GCA_945788675.1 uncultured Gammaproteobacteria bacterium
CTATAGTTAAGGAACCTCTGATTGAGGCTCCTTAAACGTATGAGTTGTTTGGAAGGTTTCCTTTTGGGCTTAAACTGAGAGAACGCGCATGAGTAATTCAATTAAGACTAATCTTGAAAATGTCTGGCTGTGTGTACAGATATTTGCCGTTTTTTCTGCAGCGATTTGGGCTGTTTTTATATGGGACAGCGTAGATGAAGAGGAGGTCAAGCCAAGGTTTTCAGTGAGTATGCCAGAACATACTACACATGACTGGTTTGACAAAGATCCACACAGTAGCTGTACCCTTGGAACTCGCTGGGAGCTGACTAATACAGGAAATTCACCTCTGTCGATTAAAGATATTAACTACTCCCTGTTCGCAATTGCTGATGATAACAATAGGCCTCAACCAGCAGCATTTAAAGATATGAGCATTGGGCAATTGATTGACAAAGGCGAGCTCATCGCCAGCAATGAGCTGCTTCCATCTGAAGATTTTGCAACCAGTGGCGGGAAGATAAGCCGGGATATAAGTGTTGTGTATCAGCCAGTTTCAGATAATCCTGAACACTGGTTTGAGACCCATAGATTGGTCTTTGTTATTACGTCAGTCGTGGATAAATATGGTAAATCCTGGTGTCCTTTTTGTGATGATACTAAGTTTAAAGCTGAGAATGTTTCGAAGCCGCAATATGTTTGTTCGAAAAATAGTCCAAAATCCCTTGAAACTAAATAATAAGGAGATCGAGTCATGGCATGGTATAGCAAATTATTCAGTGCGGTAGGTGTTGATCTGGCGACTACTGTCGGTAATGTTATCGATGAACTGGTAACTACTGATGAAGAGATGGAGCTGACGAAAAATCAGAAACTAAAAATCGAGACTGCATATAACCTGAAGATGCAGGAATTATTAAATGATCTGGATCGGCGTCAACAGGAACATGAGCAAAATCTTGAAAGTGAGTTGACCGAACGTTTGAAAATTGACATGAAAAGTGATTCGACATTATCGAAGAACATTCGACCTATAGCACTGATATTTATGACGTTAACAGTTTCTGTGTTAGCACTGTTTACTACTTTTGATGATGATTTGAGTAAGAATCAAATAGATGCCCTTGAAATATGGACGCCGTTTTTCAGCACCATTATGGTAACTATTTATGCCTTCTATTTTGGCTCCAGAGGGCTTGAGAAAATGCAGAAGATGAGAACCTCAGGTGCTACAGAGGCTGAAAAGGTTAAACGTCAGCTACTTAATATTAATCAGGAACCTAAGGGGTAAAGGTTAATGTTATGAATAAAGGAAGAGTGAAATCCACTACGGGTTTAAATCTCCGCCTGAAACCCAATGGTGAGAAAATTGGCGTATTAAGTCATGACGAAGAATTTAGTATTTTAGATGAGGTTACTTTTTTTCGAGTCAAAACAGGTTCTGGAAAGATAGGTTACGTTCATTCGGATTATGTCGAGAAAATCCCTTCAGTCTCGCTAATACCTGAGTCGTTAGTCGGTGATGAAGATAACCTTAATCCTGAATTTAAGCTGGTTACATTCACTCATGAACGCTTTATGGGCGAACCAGCCAGGGTTGATCAGGGTTTTGTGCCTTGTTTGCAGCGGGTTGCCCAGTATGCCAGTGAGTGTGATCTAAAGATCTGGGTAACCTCTTCAATCAGGCAGCTTAATAATCAAATTGAAGGCGCTATTGTCAAACCAGCAAGCCACAGTTGTCACCATATTGGGCATGCGATTGATATGAATATTTTTTATGACGAAAAACTCTATAATTCAAAGAAAATTCGCAAACGAAATCATGGAGACCTACCTGATAAAATTGTAGATTTCTTTGATTTAATACGTGCAGATAGCGCCTTACGCTGGGGTGGGGACTTTACGACAGAGGATCCGGTTCACATCGATGATAATTTTTATAATAAACAGAAGTTGATGTATTTGGCAAAGCTTGATAATCGCATCAAGCAGATTAATGCCTGAGTATAAACCTAGGGAACCTCTGATTAATTGTCATTACGAGGAGTGAAGCGACGAAGTAATCTCCTAACTAGATGATTTTTATAGTACCGAGATTGCCGCGCTTCGCTCGCAATGACAGATGATGTAATAATCAGAGGTTTCCTAGGTATCTCGGAATGTAATCTCTCATCGCGATACTTAGAGCGCGGTGCAGGTAGCAGGCAAATGCTGGCTGGACGTTATCGTTCTCTGTTGGGGTGGCAAAGTATCACGCTAGATATCTGGAAGATTTAATACCACTGCTTTATTGTCATGCAGTAATGTCTGGCGAATCGGTTTTCCATTTTCGAATGTTACCAGCCCCAGTTTGCAGTCTGGAAAGATTTTTGTGCCATCATCATCTGAATCCACCAGTGTTATGCTGACTTCCCACAGCTTCTTTGTGAGGAAGGTTGGCAGCCACTTTTCCCACTGGGCTTTCGTGATGGGCCCAGGAAGGGATTTCCTGGCATGATAGGTGTGAGTGATGTCGTTCTGGGTTAATTGATCTGCCATTTTCAGTGCGCGACTATGCCTTTCGGTGGGGCTGTTCTTGAGCGATGAGCAGGTAAGTTGCCAGCATTGAAGTGTGGAATTACTGTTTTGGTAGCTGCCATAGGCGGCGAAGGCGTAGTGCACGTCTCCGGAAAGAAAAGTGCACTGTTGCAGATGCATGCGTTGTTGCAGTGTTTTCATCAGTGACAGGAGGCTTTGGCTGTTGGCTGCCCAGGATTCAATATCGGCATGCCGCAGAACATAGCGTGTCAAAAAATCTCGTTGACCGAGAAGGGCTTCAATTTTATGTATAAGCTGATAGTTATCAAGCATCTTAGCTGCCAGCAAAAGGAATTTTTGCATGAATTGAACTGTGCTGAAGCCTAACACTGGTGTGGTGGCGATGAACAGCGGACAGCTTTCATTATTGATCCTGGGGTCTGTTTTCAGTTTCGCCCACTCCACCACTAACCAGTCACGGGCGTAGCGGTCCAGTAGTTTCGGCAGGTAGCTGTTGGGTGTGCTTTCACGCTGTGTGCGTGAGTCGATGGCGATCACGGGTGGATTGGTCGGAATCGAATAACCCCAGCGGCGGTGCCGCCATGTGTGTAGATCATAGCGCTCATCGATCTCCCGCTGAGGGGTTTTTCGTAGCAGATGTTGACTGATAGCACTCTTCAGGTCCATGGGGAAGATATCCGGATCGTTGCCGCAGCCCTGAAATGCCCAGTATGCCGCGAGAGCATTTGCCACAACGCGCCGTCCCAATAATGAATCACGCACTTTGTCATACCACATATTAGTGATGTTCCAGTCATCTGTGACATCGTGATCGTCAAGTATCATGTAGGTGGGGATGTTGGCGAGCAGACGCCGAACATGGCTGAGGGAGTTGGCGAACTTTTTCAGGGGTTCACGCTGATCATAGAAATTCTTTTTCGCATCCTCGACATCAGCGATTTTCTCCTGGTTTAGCCTGTCCCACTGTTCCTCCGGTTGCCATTGCGGTATGTTACCCAGAACATAGATGTACATCGCTGCATATTCACCAAAACTCAGCAGATGATTAGTTGATTGGTTGGAGCTAAAACCAGCGCCATGTCCTTTCAAAAATAGCTCGCGGCCATTTAATGGAATGGTGCTGACGGCAACATGTTTTGTCTCTTGAGACGATGTTGTGGAGGCCTCGGCAAGCGGCAGCCACTCATCCTTGCCGAGCAGTGCTGCAGCTTCTCTGCGCAGCATCGATAGGAGTGATATGGAAACATCATCGGCGTAAATTTGATCGCCTGTCAGTAGCAGCAGGCCAGGGCGTTGTGCGGGATCGTCGCAGGTTTGTTCAAGGATGCGATCACCGTGACGGAGTGCATCTCCATTTTCATTGCCGCCATGGGGTTTGCGGCAGCTACCATGCAGTAACGATCTAAGTTCATCGGCCACATAAAAACTTGGCTTATCAAAGGGGGGGTAGGCCAGCGCGGATAGATCCCAGAGCGCTTTACCATCGTGTTCATGATGATGGCTGAGCTGGTAGAAGAGTGTTGTATCAAAGGGAAACTGGCGGCCGTCGGGACACCGTGCCTCGAGGAGATAGATAAACAGGTGCTCGCCCAGTTGGGTGCATTCGCTGTATAGCTGTTGCGGGTTGCTTGTCCCGATGGTTTCCCCTGCGATATTTAATATCTCAAGCACAACCTCGATGCGTTGGCGGGTTGCAATCCAGACACAAATACGATTTGACGTAGCACGGCGCAGAATCGGTCCAGCCAGTAGCTTGTCGTTCATTATCTTCTCCGTGGGGTGAAACAGCGCGCCGCCGATCAATTTGAATGCGACATTAGACATACTACAGTCAAACAAACAGGACATCCATCGC
>CALZMY010000304.1 GCA_945788675.1 uncultured Gammaproteobacteria bacterium
CAGCCAATGGCGCAGCTCTGCCTGGACCGGCTGCGTTCTTACGGTTTAGAAGTGCCGGAGGTCATTGGTTGGAAGCGTATGTCAGAGGCCGAGCAATTACAGGAAATATTCGCCCAGGCTGGATTTGATGATGTGAATATTGAGCGGCGTTCTATTGGTTATCATATTGACCTGGAAGGTTGGTGGGACGTGGTATGGAATGCCGGTTTTCGCGGGCTGGTCGAGCAGCTGGATGATAAGATCGCCGAATTTAAACAGGCCCATTTAAATGAACTAATGCCTTTGTGTGATGATAAAGGCTTGTGGCTTGAAATTGATATCAACTTTACTTGTGGAGTGAAATCTATATAAGCAATCGGATGTCTAAATACTGAGTAATAAATTGCGCTCTGCAGATAGAATACTGCTATAGCGGCCTGGTTACAATCAAGCTCAAAACTCCCGCATAAATTCCATATAGTCGAGATAATAGTAGATCGTAATCCGTAACTCCTCAATTCGTTGCAACTGAAGACGGCAGGTCTCGCTGCACTTTATTTTTCCCTGGTTCACGCTATCAAAATAGTCACCCACCTCTCCATCAAGGGCTTCCCGATTCGGCCAAGAGGCAAGAAGACTGGTATTAAAATTTTTACATTCATCCCCGGAAAGTGCTTTCTTACCGTAGAAGTTCAATTGTTCACCACACTGTTCAGCTTTGGCGGTTAATTGGGCCAGGGTGCTGATAAGGGCCAAAATTTTATCTTCATCACTTTTAGTGTTATCAGCCGCACTGACGGAAAGCGTTGTTCCGAACAGCGCGCTCAACACAAATATATAGGCCGATATCCGCTTCATTCATCCTCCTGGATCTGATCAACAAGAGCCGATTGTAAATGCAGTGGCCCCGCTATTTATACACATCAATGATGAATCAATCATCACCGGTCACTACATTACCACATCGATAATAACAACCACAGTCGAGAGTTTAATGTAGATTAGTAATATTACTCATCTGCCTGGTGATATTGTACTCATGTTTTCGACTTGCTAAACATTCCCGCGTTTTACATATTGTCTATAATTGAGGGTCGTAATTGTTGTGTTAATGAGGTGAGGTCTGAGCGAGTTCGTTATCGAGACACACTGTTCATAAAAGCGTCATTATGCTACGTCATAATTAACACGAAAGGTGTTGAAACAATTACAACTGTTTAATTTTTTATCACTCATTAACCTTACTAATTGAGAAAGAATAATTGAAACAAGATGACATGCTTTATTCATCATCGTTGTGCTTTAACAATGTTCGCAGGCAGGAAAATACTTGGATAATAAGTGCATCTTTACTGAAGTGCTTGTCAGATAAAAGCGCTTGCAAAGAAATTTTTCATAGTTTAGATTCAATGCACAAGAGATAAAAAACAAAGCTTTAGAACAATAAATAACCGAGTAGTTTAGTGCATTAATTTTTAATGTGTTATTAAGATTTATTTTTTCAGCGTATCAGCAAAGAATTTATTTCATTAGTAACATGCGTTATAAAATCGCACTGCACTCGGCTTCCATAAAATAATATGAAGCTGGTATAGGAGGGGGTGTGGCCTCGTATAAGGGTGTGCAAGGTGCGTTGTTGGCATTGGAGGAGTTTTTTAAACGCCGCTTGCCAACAGACCTCAGTGACGAACCAACCAATGCGCAAGCAAAGCTATTGGGTAGTGCAGATATTGCCAGTAAGCTCAAAGGGAATTTACTCGGTATATATTTGCATCGTATGACGATCGATCCTCATGGTCGAGCGCGCTTTTTCTCCCAGCAGGGCGCCAGTGAAGATGGCCGCCATCCAGAGTTACCCGTCAATCTCCATTTTTTACTGATCGCGAATGCGAATAGTGCCACCATCGAAGCAGATTTAATGGGCTGGGCGATGGTTGAACTCGCCAACGCCAGTCAGCTGGATGTCTCCCATGTGCTGGATATTGATGATGAGTGGGGTCAAACAGAAATTTTAAATATCACCCCGGATGAGATGTCTACAGAAGATTTAATGCGCATCTGGGATGTGTTTGAATCACCTTATACGAGCACAGTGCCGTACGTTGCACGCACTATTCGCTTACGTCTGAATCCTCAACATACTGAGGGGCCTGCGGTGGTGACGCGCGTGTTTCCTGGAGGCACGGTGTGAGCACGTTAAAAGTACTCGAAACCAATATTCTTCACGCGAGTGATGTGATCTACTGGCTGGACGGCACCAGTGCTGAGAACCAGGCCGAGATGATGCGTCTGCCCTATGCCGTAGAACTTTCACTTTCAGCGCGTCCTTCTGATCTACAGCTTTTGCATACCGCTGGAAAAACCGCGTTATGGCGGCGCCCCACTGAACCAATGTTTGATGGTGTTGCCAGCGAAGATGATTTAGCGTTCCCTGCCAGCCCGACTTATCCGCTAGCGGGTAGCGTGCAAGAGCTCAATGGGCGTTACAATCCACGTACGTTTAGCCTGACTGCCGGTAATCTTGGGAGGCAGGTAGTGGAACTTTTTCCGACGCCGTATGGTACCCGTTTTGGTGTGAGTGGTGGCCTTACCGGCACGTTGCGATTTTCTACTAATGGCAATCCCGTGCCCTGGGCATTGCTTACACTCGAGGTAACCACTGGACTCAGCGGCACGCTCACGTTTCGTGCCCAGGCGGATGCAAACGGCGACTTTAGTCTGTCCATGACCCGCCTGCCGCCGCTAGCGGAAGGGGTTGATCTTTACAACGCTGAACTTCGTATTGTGGCACTCAGCTCTGCGGTTGCAGATACACCGCTTGATCCTGCTGACTTGCTGCCTATGAGTCTAGGAGAGCTCGATAGCGAAAACACTTTTTCTAACCCCATCGGTTTAACAGTCGTACCCGGTGAGATCAAACAGATCCGCTCGATGAATAAGGATCATTTAGCTGTGCAACCTAGTTGAGGAACCTCTGATTAAGTCATGAACAATAATCTTGAGTCCAAAATATCCAGCTTCATCGTTGCAGATCTTCGCAATAGCTCGCTATTATGTGCGATCCGCGCCTTGTATTTGAACATTTTGAATCTCAATCTTTTTTGCCCAGACTTAATCAGAGGTTCCTTGAGAAAAACTGAAAGGAGAAGACTATGCCTGAATATTTAGCACCGGGTGTGTTTGTGGAGGAAGTGAGTTTTCGCGCCAAATCAATTGAAGGCGTTGGAACCAGTGTCGCTGCAATCGTTGGCCCAGCACGTTTCGGACCGCTTCGAGGTAAGCCTGAAGTGGTGACGAGTTTTGCAGAATATACCCGCACTTTTGGTGATATTAAAAATCTCACTCTGGCCGGTAGCAGCGTACTGAATCATACGGCGATTGCAGCTAAAGCTTTTTTCGATGGTGGTGGTAAGCAACTGTTTGTTTCGCGTGTGGCAAACTACGCCAGTCCTGCCGGTGGCTTTTCGAGCAGTGCTGACGTCAATAATAGAGTCACGTTTAATAGTCGCTTCCCCGGTGCAACGGGTGACTACACGCTTGAGCTGGACTGGCAAGACAGTGAAAATTTATTGAAATCAGTGGAGACTTCCGTCCCCGCCGAAGGCGAAGTCGTTTTCCTTGAAGCCACTGGGCTGAGCAATGCCGTGCGTACCGCAGACATAGATGCGCGCGCACCAGATAGTCGTTTCCCAATCGATATTAACGCAGTGGTTCGTCGCGAAGGGGATCATTTTGTCATCGTTGATAATCTCTGTGTCATAACGACAGATGATGGTATTGCGCTCACCGGAACCCAGCTGCGGCTTGACGGTGCAGCGGATGGCGATGATGGGATACTGATCAGTGCGGGCTTGGTCGAGGGTGCCAGTACCACGATCAAGTACACACAGGTCACTGCAAAACGACCCACGAGTGGCCCATTGGCAGATGGCACATCAGCGGAGCTTAGCCTCACCAGCGTTACCGACCTGAGCGCCTATACCGCAGTCAACTGGGGTACGTTAACCACGCTGCGCGGTACCTTGAATGCAGCGGGTACCGAGTTCACGCTGGATGGCAGTGGTCTCAATGCCGGTATCGTCGCACCGACTACCTTTTCACTTGCAGCGCTTGCTGCCGCACCGAGCAATGTGCGCGCGATGATGATTCAAAGAAACTTTGATATCGCTGTGCGCTCAGGGGGGAGCAACGGAGCGATTGTTTATAGTTACGGTAATATGTCGTCAGCGCCCGATGCAGATAACAGTTTGCATAACGTCATGGCCGCAACACCAGATAAGCGCAGCGACCAATTATCCAGTCCAGTCAGTTGTACATTGGCAGGTGGTGTGACGGGCGAGCAGATCGTCGCCGCGCTGTATAATATGTTTGACAGCGCGGCGCTGAACCCCGTCGGCATTTCAGTCGATGGCCCACGCTATTTGATTAGCCTGACTGGCGGCAGCGATGGTAACGTGCCCGCCGCGATCCATTACGGTGGTGTCACTGACGAAGTCAATGGCAGCACCGGTTTTGCTGCCCTGGAAGACATTGAAGACGTTTCGATTGTCATGACGCCGGCGGCGGCTGCCGATGCCACGAATCACCAGGCGATTGTTGCTGAAGTGCAAAAACATTGCCGTAAGATGCGTTACCGAGTCGGTATCGTGGATGCACGTGAAAGCATGTCGCTATCCGAAATTCGTGAATTCCGCTCTAACTTTGACGACTCCCGCCTGGCGCTGTACTACCCCTGGGTAGTGATCAGTGATCCGCGCGGCATCAACGATACCATCACCGCACCACCGGCGGGATTCATTGCGGGTGTGTACGCCAATACTGATGTGCAACGTGGCGTGCATAAACCACCCGCGAACGAACCTGTTATTGGTGCGCTGCGTTTTGCACAGGACATTAATCGTTTTCAACAGGAGTTGTTAAACCCTAACGGCATAAATTGCCTGCGCTCATTTCCCGGTCGTGGGCATCGAGTCTGGGGTGGCCGCACTCTGTCGAGTGATCCTGAGTGGCAGTACGTCAACGTTCGGCGTTACTTTTTATACCTGGAACGGTCGATCGAAAAATCCACGCAGTGGATCGTGTTTGAACCCAATGGTGAACGCTTGTGGGCCAATGTAAAAACCACGGTTGAAGACTTTCTTTATAGCGAATGGTTTAACGGACGCTTGCTGGGTTCGGCAAAGACCGCATATTTTGTACGCTGCGACCGCAGCACCATGACGCAAAATGATTTAGACAATGGTCGCCTGGTGTGTGAAGTCGGCGTGGCTGCATTGAAACCTGCGGAGTTTGTGATTTTCCGCATCGGCCAGAAAACGGCAGATAGTTAAACGTTGTTAGTGATCTTTTCAGGAGGAATTAAACATGGCTGAATTACGTGAAACACCCTATAGCGTTTTTAATTATCTAGTCAATCTTGGTGATGGTACTGAAGGCGATGTGCAGGGTGGCTTTTCAGAAGTATCAGGATTAAACGCAGAAATCACCATCGCGGAATATCGTAACGGCAATGCGCCGGCAAATTATGTCACAAAAATCCCGGCGGTGAGTAAGGCCGGTGATGTCACGCTTAAACGCGGCGTGATTGGTGCTGAAAACATTTATAACTGGCTGGACCAGATCCGCGAAGGTGATGTAACCGCCAAACGTAATGTTGAGGTGAAACTCAAACGGGAAAATGCTACCGATCCGGCCTCCGTGGTGACATGGAAGCTGATTAACGCGATGCCAATTAAATGGACGGGCCCGACACTCACTGCCAAGGGTGGCAGTGATGTCGCGATGGAAGAACTCGTGTTATCGGTTGAACATATCGAGCAGAGTTAAGAGTCGTCCTGGATGGAACTGCTTGCTGGAGCGCGCATTGCCTTAACGCCACGTCCATTACGTCGGCGTGAGGCTGCACTCGAAGTCGCCATGCTGGGGCATTGCCCCGGTCGGGTGCGGGTAGATCGCCTGCTTGCGCTGTCGGGCGCTGTGGATGAGATGCGTTCAGTGGGTTTTGGTGCTGCCGTTGATGCGCTGCTTAACGGCACACTGAATCAACTGTATCACCTGCCGGTTCCGTTGCATTCAAGCGCCGAGTTTCGCGATATTTTTCCAGATGCTGCCATCGATAAAACAGCGTATGTCAGTTTACTCGCCGGTGCGCAGGCGTGGCTAGCGCAGTCGGTAGATGATTTTTTTGCTAACGGCGGCGAAAAACTGTGGGTAGTGCAGATTCCTCAAGGTGGACGGCAGGCAGCATTTTTACCTGCTGACAATACGGTGATCCACGATACCGAAACCTTGCAGGGTTTGGCGACTATTCTGGTCATCCCTGCTGTTGCGGTGGTGGCGATGCCAGACCTGGAACGGTTGCAAATTCCGCCGCGCATGAGTGATATTCCTCGCGTTCGCCTGGAAAATCCTGATCCACGTTTTATGCCGTGTAGTCAGGACCTGGATGATGATCACCGCGAACGTCGGCACTCGACTGAACTGCCAGCAATGCCACAGCCGCGACCCAGTGCAGAACTACTACAGGGTATTTTACGCGCCATCGTTCGTTACCGGCCAGACCTGCAATGTCTGTTTAGCCTGCCATTGAGTTATTCCGGCGAACAAGGCAGCCCGGTCATTGATCCTGTGGCAATATCCACTGTGGAAAGTCTTAGAGATGGTGGTAGTGGCCATACACTACGTCACATTCAGTTTCTGTACCCTTACTTACGCGGCCCTCGTTTTTCGCTGCGCAGCCCGGTCGGACTTGTCGCAGGGCAGCAAGCCGCAGTGGCGTGGGAAAAAGGACCGTGGCATTCGATGGCAGCACGCAAAATGGTCACAGACGCCGTGCCCTATCCAGCAACGTCACTCGCACAGACATTGCACCTGCGTGAACAACCCGGTATCGGCATGGTGCAAATGCGCTCAGGCAAGGTGAGCCTGGATGATGAGCGCCTGGTGGTGCCTGCGTTACCTCCCGCAGATTACAAAGAGACAAATGATATTCGTCGCTACGATGGTTATCGTTCAGCTGAAGTGATGCGCTTCCTCGGTTTTTTACGTCGACAGTTACAGGCCCTGGGCGAAGTGCTGATTTTTAATATCGACTACCGTGACCCACGTCCACGCTTAATATTACATGATTTTTTTCGCCGCCTGCATAATCAGGGCGCTTTACGCGGTGCGTTACCTGATGACGCCTATGTCATTACCGAATCTCAGCCACAGCCCGGCGCGATGTTATTTGAAATTATGATCGCACCTGCATTCCCGATTGATCGTCTTTACCTCACCTTTGCCAATCAAAATGGGGAATGGCAGGCGGAGGTGACAAATGTCTGAGTTTGTCCCGTTTCGGTTTAAAGTCAGTCTATTCAGTGGTGACCGTAGCCAGCTGCTATGCGGTGGTTATTTTAGTGAGGTCAGCGGTTTTGAACTAACCATGGAACCCAAGGTGATTACCGAAGGGGGACGTAACTGGGGTGAAATCCAGCGTAGCGGTGCCACAAAATTTGCGCCTATCATTTTAAAGCGCGGCGTGACGACCATGAATGATCTGTGGTCATGGTTTGATATTACAACACGCGAATCAAATTACGCATATCGCTTAAGTGGCGAAATCACCGTGCTCGGTAATCCTCAGGCCTCGGTGACAAAGGGGAAGCATGGGGTCCAGTCAACCACCGAAAACCCCATTATGGTATGGAAACTCTACGGGGTGTTGCCGACGAAATTTAAAGGCCCGGATCTGTCATCCACGGCTAATCAAGTGGCCATTGAAGAGTTGCATCTGGTCCATGAAGGACTTGAGCTGGAACGGCCGGCAACGACGTGATGAGGTGAAACATGATTAATCCAGAACGAGCCAAACTCATCCCTGTCAGTGGCAACAGTGACAACCCTGACTTGTCAGAAGCTGTTGATGTACAGTTTAATCCCGCTACGCTGAAAGTTAGCCTGTCCAATACGCTGAAAGAGAGTCAGCGCGGTGGTAACAGCCGCTCGTCACAGTTTGTTGATAAAAGTTCATCCAGTTTGACTGTGGAATTAATTTTCGACACGACTTACATTGATGATACAGCAGCAGAAGAGTATACGAGACGGGCAGAAAATGAAGGGCGTACACGCAACACTTTTGAAGTGGGCACAGACGTTCGCCAGATAACAAAACGTATTGGCGATAAGTTTATTAAACCGGTCCCCTCTGGTAACAGGCTCAAAGCGCCGAGCCGTTGTCTGTTTCAATGGGGTGCATTTGAATTTCTTGGCTTGATAGAAAGTTTTGAAGAGACGCTGGATTTTTTCTCACCCGAAGGCCATCCGCTACGTGCCACCGTGTCGCTAAAGCTCAGCGAAGACCGTTACCAGTTTCGCAATCGAGAAGTTGATCAGGCGACACGAGAAACACCCACGCTTACCTCTACGGGAAACAACACCAGTAACCAGGGTGGCGGCAGCGAGTCGAACCAGGACACTTCGCCAGTGCCCGGTGGCAGTGATGACAAGGCGGGCAATTGGCGTGATACCTCGATGTATAACGGGGTGGAGAACCCACGTTTACCTTCCGCCTCAATGCTTGCGGTTCCCAAGGTCTCCGTCAGTGCATCAGTGAAGGTGAATGCCGGCATCAGCGGTGGATTTTCAGCAACAGCGGGTGTTTCCTCTTCGCTGTCAGCCTCGGTCGGTATAGGCGCTTCAGCTCAGTCGGGTGTGAGCGCAAGCGCGAGCTTTACTCCACTTGCCTTTAAATTTGGCGCTTCCGCTAGTCTCGGTACTGGCATAGAAGGGGCATTCAGTACTGGTTCTGCCAGCGCGGGTCTAACAGCCGGTAGCATCGCCAATGGCAGTCTACTACTGCGCAGTGAAGGCAGCGTTTCGTCGCTCTCACCGCTGAAGGCAACAAGCCAGTTGTCGACAAAAACAGCTCAAACGGGTAGCGGAAAACTCGGATTCAAGGCGAAAGCGAGTGTTGGTTTTGATTAGAGACAACAGGAGAGACACGCATGCCGGTACTGATTAATGAAGTGATTGCAGAGGTTGAAAACAGCGTAACTGAGTTCGCGGAGGCGGAACCATCACCGCAGCAACTTCCAATGGCTGAAGCTGAATCTGCGCTGGCGCAGACATTAGCATTAATTCAACAGCGACAGGGTCGCTTGAAGATCGATTAAAAAGAGAGGCAAAGTTTTAGCTTATGACCGAAGCAGCATTTGTTAGTAGCCGACCCCATTTAAAAGTGGACGGTGAAGAACGCGAAGATATGCAGGAGGCATTGACAGCCATGGTTGTCAATCTGCCACTGCATGGTTGCGCTCATGCTGAGTTGCATCTAACGAACTGGGGTCGGCCTGAGGGTGAAGAAGAGCCGGATTTTGTCTTTAATGATATCGGCCTTGGCAGCGAGTGCGAGTTATTAATGGGCGAAGATAATCCGGTGAGTCTGTTTATCGGTGAAATCACCGCGATTGAAGAACGTTATGGCGAAGGCGCCCCGTTTTTAGCATTGTTGCTGCAGGATAAGTTACATCGACTCGCCCGTTCGCGACACAGCCGGAGTTTTGAAGATCAGAGTCCAGATGATGTGATACGTACCATCGTTAGTGATGCAGGACTGAGTGTCGATGTTGATGTCTCTAATTTAGTTTCAACGTGGCATCAATTGAATGAAAGCGACCTTGCGTTTATACAGCGTTTATTAAGCCGCTTTGATATCGCACTTCGCCTGGATGGAGATCAATTGCGTGCTAAACCAGAACAGGCAGATAGTGAGGCATTGGAACTCGACGCACAGGATAGCGCCTTGAGGGTGAGATTGCTGGTTGATCTGAATCACCAATGGTTAAATTCAACAGCACAGGGGTACAACATTGCTGATGCCGTTGCGGTTGATCACACCTCCGCCTCGATGACGCCGGCACCAGATGCTACCACGGCGCGTATTGCCTTGAGAGATTTGAGCTGGCCCGGGGATGAGGTGGTGCCACAGCCTTTTGCGCGCTCCAGTGCTGAAGCACAGGCGTATGCTAAAGCGCATTTTCGCCGTCAGGCAAAACGTTTTATTCAGGGTGACATCGTTTGTCAAGGTGAGGCGAGTTTAAAAAGTGGTCGCGAAATTGAACTGGGTGGTGTCTCGCCACGGTTACGTGGAAAGTATCAAATCGTCCACTGTGTACACCAGTTTGATAATAATTCAGGATTTGAAACGCATTTAAAAGTGAACAAGGCGGACTGGCTGGTATGAATAATCATTCACTGGGACAGTTACAAAGCTTACAGCTGGCGCAGGTCGTCGATAATGTCGATCCAGATGGCCGCGGGCGTATAAAAGTCCGCCTGCAATCAACACCGATGGAGCTTTGGGCCAGTGTCGTCGCGCCCTCGGCTGGACAGGGTTATGGGGTCTGTTTTATTCCCCGTCTCGATGAAATCGTGGTGCTCGCGTTCGTCACGCCGGAGTTACCGCTGGTCATCGGCAGTGTCTGGGCTGGGCAAAGCAGCGTGCCTGAAGATGCCGATCCGCACGAGGACCATTATGTGGTGCGCACACCAGCTGGAACCGTGGTGGAATTCGATGATAGCGATGGCCCTAAAGTAGAGTTGCGAACACAGTCCGGTTATCGCATTGATATTAATGAAAGCAGTGGTGGAGAGATCACCATTGAACGTGGTGCGCAGAGCATTAAACTCACCCCGGCGGAAATTAACATCGACAGCAGTGGGCCTGTCAATATTAATAGCGCAACCGTTAATGTTTCTGCCGCGATGGTACAAGTGGATGCGGCAATGTCAAAATTCAGTGGCGTAGTGCAGGCTGATACCGTCATTGCTACCTCGGTGGTGGGGACGACCTACACCCCTGGTGCAGGTAACATCTGGTAGGCCGATGCGATGAATATAAACCAGTCATTACACGCCATTAGTATTAAGGAACCGTTTTATCACAACGGTTCTGATGCTGCCCTGCATCGCTATCTTGACGCGGAATTTATTAATCGTTTTCAACAGGACATGCAGCAACAGCAATTTACCTTGCCGCAGTTCTCCAGCTGGATGCAGGAGGATCAGTATAGTACGCACGATAACAAACCGGTATTACGGCTGCCGCTGCACCGCGCTTTTCATCTGGTTTGCTGCGAAGTGGTTTGTGATCAACTGGGTAAGCCGGCACTGGACCCACAACGCATCACCTCGGCGGGTTTTGTGATTCGTCGCATCAATGGACAACAGGAGTATGCATGGCAGCTCGAAGATGGAGAGGCGTTGGGCTGGCAACCGGCACCGTCTGAGTTACGTGACCCCGATATCCATCGTCGCCTGTGTGCGAATGGCGTGTTACAAAAGCGTGCACTCCAACCGACTTATAGTGGTGAGGAGGTTTTTCCTCTGCACACACTCAATGCCCGCGATGAAAAGGGCAAACGTCACACCTTGCTTTTTGGTTACGTGCCCCTGGGCGGTTTTTATTATCACCGTGATACAGGTAAAGCATTTGATGAGTCTTCGCAAAAAGCGGTACTTGATGCTGATGCGCAATCACTCTCCTGGCCATTTGGTTACCGTAAGCCATTCAAAAAAGTCTGGAACGATGATATTGCGCGCACGGTGAGTGCGGGTAAACCAGGTCAGGCCTTTTTTGAGTTATTGCGTATGCTGGTCAACCGCTATCATCTCGGGGACGAGACGATTGAAAGTAACAGTGCATTAGCGAAGAAAATGGATCAGCTATGGTTCTATGACGAGAATGCTTTTTCTGCCCAGCTTAAAAAAACAGGCTACCGTGAATCCAGTCGCAAGCTTTTCAGTGCTTACCGAAAATCATCACTGTGGTCATATCTACGTGGCTGTTTTTCACAAACCAGTGAGAACCCGTTAGTGCGCTGGATTATCGAGCAGGAGGCCGCCATTGATAAAGTGGATGGGATTGAAAATTTATCCAGTTTTGGTCGACTGCCTGCCAGCTCGGGTAACAAATATATAAACTGGACCCTCTTCATCAGCGAAGCTGATGCTGAGGATATCCGAGAACTGCTGGGGCAGCGCTTACGAGATCAGGCGCTTGCTAAAGTGCAGGAGATCCCGCTGCCTAAGTTCACCCAGGACAGTGATGATGTCTACCAGATTATCCCGTTTGTGCGCTCGTTAAATGACCAGGATAAAGAGCAAATTCAATGGGCAGAAAATGCCAATCGCAGCATTCTGTTTCGCGTCGCCGCCCCTTTTGATCCTGAAGCGAGTCGGCCATCGCTGATACAAATGCCGTCATTATCTGATTTAAAACGCGGCATGGCTCAGGGTGCGAGCTTTATCACCCCGTCCGATACGTTTAACCTGATCAATAATTTGAAGTTGAAAAAAGGGGCGAGTGAGGATGTGATTCCTGACAGTGAACCGGGGCCGAGCTTAGGGGTTCAATGGATCTGTTCGTTTAGTATACCGGTCATCACATTGGTGGCGATGATTCTGTTGATGATCATGATTTCACTATTGAATATTATCTTTTTCTGGTTGCCGTGGGTGAAGATCTGCCTTCCCTTCCCCAAAATAAATAAAGGGAGCTAGTACGTGTCGACACCCATTCCATCTATATTAAGCTGGCCGTTAGGTGAGGTCGTCGAGGGTCGATTGAACTGGTCTGCTGATGATCAGAGTATTCGTGAAGTTATGCTTAATATTTTATTAACCCGGCCAGGTGAAAGACTGATGCGGCCAGACTTCGGCGCGGGCCTGCTCAATTTTGTGCATCAACCGAATAATGAAACCACCCGTAATTTAATTGCTGGCGTGGTGCGTAAATCACTGGCGCAGTGGGAGCCAAGGGTGTTGGTAGAAGAGGTGACCGTTGAGCCCAGTCTCACTAATGTCGCAGAAGTGCACATCACCATCTTTTACCAGTTACGCCACACACAAACGCCTGCGGAATTCAGTGTGACCTTAAACCTGGGTCAACTGCCATGATGGCTTATTGCAGAGGGGTTTAGATCTATGCCATTACCTGTACCCAATCTGGATGACCGGCGCTTCGATGATTTAGTCAAAGAAGCACAAGCGCGCCTGGCGACGCACCTGCCTGAGCTAACGCATATTGCGCCGGGTGATCCGGTACACAGCTTTATTGACTTGTTTGCCTGGCTGACGGAAACGATACTTTATCGCGCAAATTTAATTCCTGAGCGGCAACGCCGGGTGTTTTTAAACCTGTTACAAATCCCGGTGCGCCCTGCTCGGCCAGCACGAGGTGTGGTTTGTGTGGATGCCGGACCCAATAGCGTGCAGCTTAATGACCTGCTACGTGATGGCGCTCAGCTGGCTGCGGGTAAACAAACGCTGACAACGTTAGGCGAACTGCAACCCACCAATCTGAGCTTGCAGGTCGCCATCAAAGAAAAACTGGCTGCCAGCGCGCTGGCAGCAATGGGTTTAACACTGCAGGATCTACAGGAACAGTTTGGATTGCGCAAAGACGAACTGCCTTCGCCTTTTCAACCACGAAATTTTAGCTTGGGTGAAGAAGTCCTCACGCTGAAAAACAGTTTAGACGCTGCTTTTTATCTCGCTTGCATTGTGCCGCGGCAGCTCGACGATCAAATAGATAAACTGCGAAAGAATCTTGCCGGTATTACCCTGAATATTGGCATCGCCCCCGCTGATGAGCTGGAAGGTGATGCGATCAATGAACTCAATCCTCGCACCTTAATCTGGGAGCTGGTCTCGACGGGTGAAGAGGGTGAACCGATTTATTTACCGTTGGATATTCTTAGCGACAGTTCAAAAGGTGGGCACCAGACCGGTGTGGTGCGGTTGCGTCTACCGCGCAATGATCAACTGTTTACCGCCTTTACCAATGATGATCCGATGTTCACCGGTTACAGGGATTTGCCACCTGATTTGATTGATGAGGTGGAGGCGCAACGAGTGGCATTCTGGATTCGTTTGCGCTGCCCGGAGGAACCGCTGTTACAGCTCGGCTATCTCGGTCTGAACGCCGTTGATATCATTGCTCAGGGTTTAAGGCAGGACGTGATGGTGGGGATGGGCACGGGGCAACCCGATCAGGTGATTGTACTGCCTGATCAGCAGATCGATGCCACCACACTGCAATTGCAGGTGGAAGAAAACGGCAGTTGGGCCGACTGGCAGGCGGTAGATTATCTGGCTGGGCAAAGCCCTTCTGCCAGGGTCTTTCGTCTCAACGCAGAATCGGGTTATGTCTATTTCGGTGACGGGGTCAGCAGTGGCTATCGACCACCAGAAGGGCACCGGATCAGAATCGTCGCTTACCGTTTTGGCGGGGGGATAGAGGGAAATCTCACAACCGACAGCATTAAAGAGATAAAAGATGGTAACCCTCGTTTTAAAGTGCGCCACGACTGGCCACTCAGCGGCGGGCTTGATGCCGAGACGGTCGAGCAGGCCGAACGTCGTATTCCGCAATTTTTAACCCATCGTAATCGTGCCGTGACGCGCCAGGATTTTAAATTTATCACTGAATCTAATCCGCTCAACCCCGTGGCCCGCGCCGAGGTGCTAGAGGGGTTTTTGCCCGGTGCCACCATTAAGGCTGCCCGTGATGATGTGCCCGGTGTGGTTAGCGTGTTTGTACTACCACCCGCTCAGCCTGAACTGGGACATACGCCGAAACCGAGCCAGGGATTGCTCAAAGATGTGTTCAGTTATCTGCTACAACGGATTGTGCTGGGCACTGAACTGTATGTGCTAAGCCCGGAATTTGTACCCGTCGCCATCAGTGTGTTGCTACAGGTACGTGACGCAGAAACTGAGCAACAAACGCTGCGTGATGTGCAGCAGGCGTTGGTCGAGTATCTGTGGCCGCTGGCGCCAGGAGGAAGACAGGCTGAAGGCTGGCCGATGGGAACAGCCGTGCGCGTCAATGAGCTGTCAACGGAAATATCGCGCGTTGAAGGGGTGCTGGCGATCAATGCTGTCAGCCTGTTCAAGCGTACCAGTAAAGGCTGGCGAGTATTGAAAGCGACTGAAGAGATCAGTCTCAGTAAATATCAGCTTCCCGAACTGATGGGGGTGCGGGTAGAAAGTGGTAAAGGCAAACCGGCGTTACCGAGCGGGATCGGCTATCTGGAGGGGCAAAGTCCCGCCAGCAGTGGTGGCATTGCCGTCCCTGTTATTCCTGATGTGTGCTGAAACATAACGAGCTGACATGGATATAAACAACACACCGTTTATCTTGTTACGTGATGAAGATGAGTTTGAACACGGTTCAAGCCGCTTGCGCTGGAATCGAGCAGCGCAATGTCTCAGTCTGGCACAAAATCAGACACTGCGTTTAGCGCAATCGACCGCTGCAAGCGCCTTGCCTCAGTGGCTGGCCAGCACCCCGTTAGCACTGGACAACTTTAATCAGATTGCGCGTTTAAGTGGTGGAGAAGGTCAGGATAAAACACAGGTTGAATTTAATAGCGGGCGTGGGTTTTTACCGTTGCAGGATGGCGAACTGCGCCTGGTGCAGGCACCAGAAGGAGCGTTTACCGATCTCACATTGGGTGGCGATAGTCGTCTCGCGGCACCCTTTAGCAATGGGAGCGATGCACATGGTTTAGTGCTGTTTCACCTTGGTAAACGTTGGCAAACAGAGTGCAGTCTACCGCTTGCGCCACGTCGAGCCTGGCTTGATAATGCTAATCGCTGTTGGGTGGTCGCTGCGAACCACCTGATGCTGTGCGAAGGTGAACCACTGCCACTGCCCTATAAAACGCAGCCACAACGATTTGAACCTGTTACTGTTAATCCACGTGCGCTGGCGTTTCTGTGGCAAGAGCCGCAACCATTGCCTGCCGGCCTGCAAGCGCTGGCGATTTGTGGCGATGAAAAAGCGCTTTATATTCTCTGCCACGACGAGGCTGATCAGCAACTGATTTTGCAACGCTCATTGTCATTAAATGATGAAAGCCCGTTTACGTCGTTTACGCTGGATGATGACATTCCATTTGTGATTGATCTGAGTTTAGCTGTGCCAGGTCGGCTTGCGGCAATTGCGCCCCGCGAGGCAGGGGATAGCAATTTTGTGCAACGCGATTGCGCCACGCTGGAGCTGCTGTGGGATTCTGAGACGGAAACGGGTGCGGCGCGGCTGATACGTGAACGCTATCCGATGCTTTCCAACGCGATGCCACGTTTTGTCTCCAGTGCCGATGGTCAACTTCGTTACCAGGCTGATATTGATCCTGACTATGCCGATCTGGGGCTGCGCCCGCGTGAACTGCACCGCCTGCGTCGCCAGCAATTTCATCGCCAGGCCAGCACCCTGTTACACCATATCCTCGACTCTGGTCAGCCCGATACGCTGTGGCATCGTATCTATCTTGATGCTTCAATTCCACCGGGCTGTCAGCTTGCACTTTCGGTGCGGGTGTATAACTCGCCTGGGCAGCGTGGTAGTGCGCCACTGATTGATCAGCCTGCACCCGTGTGGAATCCACTGCCATCAGAGTTAGCTTATGCCGAATCACTCGCTGGACAAAAAATCGGTGAGAGCGGTCTGTTTGAGATCTTATTGCAACGCCCGGATGGTCCCGTGCGTCGTTTGAATGGACGCTACCTGCAAATTCAAATACACATGACGGGTAATGTTCACCAATCACCCAATCTGCATGCGCTGCGTGTTTACTATCCCCGTTTTTCTTACCAGGATGCGTATTTGCCTGAACTGTTTCGTCAGGAACTGAGTTTTGATGCAGATAATAGTAGCGGCGCAGCCAACGGTGCAGATACACGTGAACGATTACTCGCGCTGTTCGAAAGCATGATGACACCGATAGAAGGTCGCGTGGCCGCCGCAGATCAGCTCAGTCACCCGCAGGCCACCCCGGCGGAAAACCTGGCCTGGCTCGGCGAAATCATCGGGACACAATTACCCCCTCACTGGCCAGAGAAAAGGCAACGCCGACTCATCCAGGAAACAGGGTTAATCCAGCAATACAAAGGCAGCCTGGCCGGACTTAATCTCGCACTGGATGTCGCCACCGATGGCGGTGTGCAGCGTGGCGAGGTAGTGGTGGTTGAGAACTTTCGTCTGCGCCGTACCATGGCAACCATTTTAGGCGTCAGCATGGACGATGCAGATCATCCGCTAACCCTGGGTACGGGTATGAGTGGTAACAGCCTGGTCGGCGAGAGCCTGATTCTCTCTGAAAAAGATGCACGAACTTTTCTAGCACTATTTTCGCCTGAATTAGCGAATAAAGATGAAGCGGAAATCGTCAAAACGTTTTTTGAAGATTACGCTCATCAAATCAGCATCCTGCTACATGGGCGCGGGATAGAGCGACGCGATCAGGTGGAAACAACACTCGAAGAACAGATGCCGGCTCATTTAGTGTGGCGGGTTCTGGAAACGGAACATCCATTTGTGCTTGGCATTGCACCGCTACTGGCGGTGGATACGTTTATTGAAACCACTCCGGATTTTCGCCGGGTGGCATTGAATGAAACCTGGCTCGGTAAAGAAGGGGTGATTAAAAACCCAGCGGCATTTTCGCCGTGGGATATTAACGCCCAGACGAGTCAGAGCTAAACCTGGAGGCACTGCATGAGCGCGACGACTGATGATTTATCCACTCTCAAAGAGGACGCGAGTTTTGACGAACCGCTGCGCCGGGTTTCCTACGAAGCGGGCATGATGCTGGGGCTGGAGGCCACACGAGATGAGCAACGCTATCATCGTCGTCGTCTGAGTCGCCATCAGTACTGGTTACATGGTTACGGTACAGTTGCCGGCATGGCGGTGAGTAAAGATCCTGAAGATCATAGCAATGCCAGCGATGCGGTTGGCGTCAAATTACTGGTGAGTCCGGGCATGGGTGTTGATGGTCTTGGTCGTGAAGTATTGATACACGAAACCTACTGTATCGATCTGCGCGAGTGGCTGGATGCACAGACTGAGAGCCATCTGCGTGAAGGTTATAGTGATGCTGATAACCTGCTGTGGTTAAAAGTGTGTGTGCGCCAAAAAGACTGCGAAGTCGCCGCGCAACCTGTACTGGCACGAAAACTTAATCTCAGTACAGATGCGGTGCAGCCCAGTCGTATCGCTGACAGTGTGCAGCTAGAATTAATTCCTGCGCTACCGCCTGCTGACGATGACCGCTATCGACCCTGGGCGCAGCATCCACCTGTGTCCAACAGCGCAGCGACGCTTTCAACTGCAGAACAGGATGAGATCGCCAATGCGGCGACACCCGCTGAAGCCGATCTGTTATCGCTGCATGCGCATCTACTCCATGCGCTAGACAATAGCGGTATCGATACCGATATGCTGGCAGAAGAGCTTGAAGAAGGTGCGCGCGTATTGCTGGCGCATATCAGTTTAGAGGTCACCGATATCAACGCGATCGTGGTCAATCCACGGCGAATCTCGATCAACAACCTGGTGCGTCCTTTTGTCGTGAGCGCCAGTCAGTTAGCCTGGCTTGCTCGCCAGCCCTGATTACGGAGGTCAATATGAACGAAATTCTTTTTCATCCCCTGGGTAATGCAGTCAGTGCTAGTGAAGACCTGGAGAAAATCGCTGACATCGATCCACGACTGCTGCGGACCCATTATTTTGATGGACAGCTACTCACCGCCGAAGATTTAACCCGTGATCAGATATACCTCGATCAACGTCTGCGTGAAGTAGGTCGAGTCCTGGGCAGCGGTGTTTTATCCGGATTAGCACTGACCCTTGATTCCCTCAGCGGCACGCTTACCCTGGAGAAAGGCAAGGGACTTACCCGTGCCGGGCGCGTGCTTGAGCTAGGGCGAACGCTTAGTGTGAGTCTGCATGACAAGGCGTTAATTTCACAACTCAACAGTGGTCTCTACCAGCGTTTCAATCGCGGCCTTTATGCGGTGGTGTTGCGCTATGTGGATGTCGGCACTGATATCGCCGAAGTATTCCCTAAAGATCTGGGCGACAAGCGCGGATTTGAATATGCGCTCGTCACCGAGTCGGTGCAGATGGGACTCGTTCCCCTGCCGACTGCTCTTGCCCAACAACACCCATTGCATGTGCGCGCTAACCTGATGCGCGAATATCTCGGTGATGACCAGGTGCACGGTGTATTACCGGAAGACGCAGTGGCGTTGGGAGTGCTGGCGATAAAGGACGATCTGCCGCAGTGGCTGGATGCTGAGCTCCTGCGTCATCCTGCTCGCAATGACCCGGATCAAAATGATCTGCAGGCTGATCTTCTGCGCCAGTATGAAAAGCTACTCGCCGATGTGCTGGCCGCGCGGCGTGGCGGTGGATTAAGCGGCGATTTTGCTGCACGTGACTACTTCACTCTACTTCCCCCCGTCGGCACCATTCCGATGGAAGCGCTGGACCCTGTTAATGGCCGTCAGGGGTTTTTTCCTGAAAACTTTCAGGTCTCAATTGCACCGGTACGACAGTCCGATGTTGCCTTAATCAAGGAAGAAGCGCTGGGTCTGCCGCCGATTGATTTAAGTAGTACCGAGCCCATGGATATTGTGATACTTGCACCATTGAGCAATCAGGAATATGGCCAGTTTGCGTTGCAACTGGAAACCAGTTTCGACCCTGCCTCGCGGCGCTTGCCACACCTCGATCTTTTACGCTTACGACTTTATCCAACCCAGCTGGATCTCGACACGGGTGCCTGGACTGCGATCTGGGATCGCGTTAAGGAAGAAGACCTTTTTTATCAACGGCGCCCAACGCGTGCGGCAGAGACACAAATCAGCGCGATCGTACTGGCGCAGGGCACCACGCTTCCCCCATCAATTCCGCCCGCCACTAGTCCAGCGGATAGCGGCAATTTATTGGAAAGTGAAGAGAATGTCTTTTTTCGTCGCATGAGTTTTAAGCACCTTGCCAACGAACGCACTCCGCAGGACGAGGAAGGTAATGATGCCTTCGAAGACTTAACCGAGGAATTCCGCAGCGATGCGGCTACCCTCATGGCCTGTCTCAATCTACTGCTTGCCATCGACAGTCGTTACGATTCGTTGATCTGGCAAACACTTTTACCGTTAGCCCGTGAACGGCGTCTCGTCGAATTTTTAACGGCGTTAAAAGATTCCGATACAAAGCTTGGTATCGGCCAGCGCGTTGCCGATGTGGGCGTGAGATTTGGCCTGGCTGCCAGATTATTAAACCGTTGGCCGTTACTGGATGTTTAACCGGGCCCATAGGAGCAGATCATGACACTGATTCAGCTGCATAACCCCGCCGCCAGTTCCCATCGTCTGGAGCGGGTACACATGTTTCCCGGGCGTTTTCTGAGTGAAGAAGAATTTGATCGCAACCAGGATTATGCCGATGCACGTCTTGCACCACTGCTGCAGGGTACTCACCCCGGTGTGGTGCGCGGGCTGGAGTTAAACCTCAACCCACAGGGTTTGATCAGCAGTGGTTTTAGCGTTAATCCTGGCGTCGCAGTGGACAGTGATGGCCTGGCTTTGGGGCTCTACTATCCGTTGCAGATGGAGTGGCAAACGCTGATCGAAAATTACCAGAGCCAGTCCGGCGTCAATAATGCCAGTGGCGTATATTACCTCACCCTGCATCGCGCGACGCGCTCGATAGACGCACGCGACGTTGAACCCTGTCAACGTGCCGAGTTTGATCCCAGTCGGGATTCACAGTTAATCGTTATCGGCAGTCTAAAATTACATCGACTCGCGATTGATCCCGCTGCCGTAACCACAACAACACAGGGTGAGATTGAAAACTGGGTTGCCGCAGATCGTGTCGACGGTCAATTCATGCAGCAACTCAAAAACGCAGTACCACTCGCCCTGTTAGCGATTCGACCTGAAGGCAGTGGCTTTGCCATTCATTGGGTATCACAGGCGGCCGGTCGTTACCCTGCGTTAGCCGATGGTGGTTACCATGTTTTGTTCAATCAGGTTAATGCCACCCTGCGTCGAGTGATGCTGGCGGCAGCAGATCCACTCAACAGCGGCACCCCGCTTGAGGATTTTCTTAATACAAATCTTAACCTCAATTATTTACCGGCGGCAGGACAACTGCCATTAGAATGGTTGCAAGACCCCGCTTCCGCCACGCTGTCACTGTTGTGGTTACCCAATCACCTCGGTGTCGATATAGTGCCGGTGCCTGAAGCAGCGGTGGATGAATTAATCCAGCGCCACCTGCCCCGTCGAGTTATAGATTTACGCCAGCCCGCGGGTGATAAAATTCGTTTACTGCTGGCGGTTAATGAACCCGACTATCAAACTGACCTACTGGATATTCCACCAACAGATGCACAATTAGAATCAGATATTTACCGTTTTTTTATGCGTGCGTACAACGCCTGGTTCAAGTGGCGAACCCAATTTGATGTGTTGTACTATCACAGCGAAAGCACCGTGCTTGATGCCGAGCAGATCCGTATGCTGGATCTGCCCACACCGGAACCACTGCCGCCATTACCCGAGATGGTGTTTAATGCACTTGTTACGCGTGCCGAAAACGAATTACAGGATCCTGCCAACCCTGGCACGCCATATCCATACAACAAAAGCACGCCACCTCGCCCCAATTTTTACACTAGCTGGTTAGTGAACACTGAAGGTGGCCGTGTTCCTCCACCCATCCCCATCCCGAATCAGGACGGCGTGGTGATTCGCTACGCGATTGGTCTGGTGGAACTGGAAATGATCGAAAATCAGATTCGAGCGATGCGTTCACGGCTGGAAAAGACCCGTGATTATCTGCTCCTGCAGCGTCAGCAGCTAGATTCACAAACGGTTGCACTGGCCTCATTAGCGGGTGGTGTGGCGGGTGATGGCAGTGGCCTGCAGGTCGCTCGTTGGCTACCATTCGCTAATCTAAAGCCGCAGTGGGCCAAAAAACCCGAGCCAGCGGCTGAAGCTGCGCCTAGCACCGCAGCAAGTAGTACTGGTTTTCATTTTGCGCTAATGGAACCGGTCAATCTCAGTGCGCTGGTGAATGCAGGCACTTTTAGTCGCTCACTGCTGGATACCTCCAGTGCGACTTCCAGTAACGTCAGCAGTATGGTTCGCAATCGGCCCAGTACGGCGTCAGCGTTTGAGCTTAATATCAACCAGTCACGCATGAACCTGCTCGCCAATCTGCCGAAGAAGGCGTTGACGCGTCCGGCCTTTGAAGCCAAAGAATATCGTTTTGGTGTGCTGGATCATATCAATCCGGAAATTAATGAATATTCCAAGGCTTACCACGCCATAGCGGAGCTGATTGTCACCCTGGATAGCCTGTTTGATAAAACAGATGCTGCGGCATTGAAAGCACAACTAAGAAAGGCCGGTAAACTGAAAACGCCACAGGAGGTTGAAAACCTGCCGAGCAAAACCGGCGATGAAGAGACAGATAAACTTAACCTGACGCAGGCACGCTATGCCGCACTGTTTGAAGCGGGCCAGGTACTCACGCGTCAAATCGCAATCGTTGAGGCCCGTTACAATAGCATCGAACGAAAACTGCAACGCAAGCTACGTGATCATGTCAATAAACAGGCTGAGATAAAAAAATTGAGTGCGTTGATTCAGGCGGCGCGTGAGACATTAGAAGCACGCGACAGTTTGCGAATCGAACAGTTAGGCGATTATGGTGTTTCACAGCGCTTATTAGATGAAGACTGGTTCGATGTCTATAAAAAAAACCTGGAGCGCACACGGATTTTAACCACTGCCGTGCGCGCTCTATACTATGTGCGTGTTCGACAGGCACCCGTATCTGCGCCATTAGCCGATCCCCTCGAGCTGCGTTACGGTAGCAGCCGTGACATAGTACCGGGCTGTGACTGGAGTGAAGATGTTGACGTAGCGGAGGAGCTGAGTAGTTTCTTTGATGCCGTCACTGAAATTCCCATGAGCGACTGGACGGCATTGAAAGATCTGTTACCCAGGTTGCCGCCGTTTTCAAAATTCCCTTATTTAGAGCAGATGCGGCGTTTCCGCTTTCAGGCACGGCCCGCTAAAATGCCCATACCTGGCAATACTTCTGTGCTGCAAAGTCGTTTGAAAACCCTGCATTATCAGAACCGTGTGGTGATGCAACAATGGGCTAAAGTCAGTTTACCGACATATACGACCAGTAGCGTAAAAACGCAAACTGATGCGACCCGCATTTTATCGCTGGAAGATCTCAGTGCCAGTGCGGCGGGTCACCTGCGAAAAGATGCGCAGGCGCTACGCGAGAAACTGGAACAGTGCCAGTACTGTCTGCTTGAAAACCTTAATCAACTGCCACCATCACTCCGTTTGCAATGGGGGCAGCTGGCCGAAGATGATCGCATTCGTGTTGAAGATGTCTCGTGGTGGCCCGCGCTGGATCGTGCCGAGCGTGACGACTTTAATGTAACACGCACGATTGCAGAACTGATTGCCTGGTGGTTCCGACAGTTAGATAGTGGTGCCTCGGCGAACAGTCGTAGTGCGATGCGCAATATGATTCGCGCCACCCTGATTCACGCCTCGTTGGGTGATCCTCAGGAAATTGTTCGTGGCAGCGTCTATGTCCCGCCAAGAATCTCAAAACTCGGTGAACGACTGCACGTTAAACTAAACCGTGCCCCTTCGCCAGGTACTCAGCTGCAACTGCTGGATAACCATCAGCAAGTGATAGCGATGTTGGCAGTCGAAGATCACACACCACAGGGGACGCAGGTGAAAATTGTGCAGCTCGCGCAAGCGACGGTAAAAATAAAAACGGGTTTTCAGGTGCTCGCCAATAAACGCAGCCGTAACCTGCTGAGATAGTCGCTGATGGACCCGCTGTTGCGCCCAGATGATATCGCGATTGGTCAATTGCGGATTCGCGGGCCAGCGGTGCAGCAACAGCGACTACAACAGGAATTAACGCTGAACAGCTGGCCTCGTGCCGCTGGCGAAAGCTGGGTGTTTATTCGACAGTTAAGTGTCAAAGCACCCGCGCAACGCCTGTCGCGCGAATTAATCCAGCTCACACGGCAGAAGCTGGATAAAGCAAAAGCGCCTGGTGCGCAGAGTGATGCCGTTCGATTTAACAATCTTGCTGAATTGCTGGCGTATCTGTTATCGGACCTTGCTCATGGGCGTGCTGCACATTGCTGGTACTGGCAACGCTGGTCTAATCTGTTCTCACTCACGCCCTCCAGGGCGTTGCATCACCTGCTGTCAGCACACCTCACTGACCTGGCCGTTATCAGCAGTCAACTTCAAAAGCTAAAGATGCTGGACGATGTGTGGCTACGACTGAATGATGCAGATGCAGAACAATTATTAACCGAATTCAGCTGGAAGCTGGGCATTCGCCTGACTAATTTGAGCGATGAAATTCCGCCGCACGAAATAACCACTATTCCGGAAATTTCGATTAGCCTGTTACAACCATTGTTTGTCCGTTGGCAATCACTGTTTAAACAGATTGAGCATGAAAGCCCTCACTATTTACTGGCGCTGCTGATTATCGCCCTTGAAGCGGCACCACTGGTTTTACACCACGCACCCTCAGCATTGATGCGTTACCTGCAGCAGCGTCAACGCCAGTTTTCGATGTCAGCTACGCAGGATGATACTCAACAATTAATCGATCCAGCACGGATCAACAGCGATGCGGAAAAAAGTGCGGATGCCGCACCGTTAAGCGCTAAAAAAACAGCACTCATAGATAGTGACAGCTATTCAGTGTACTCAATGCCTGAACTGAATAAACTCACGCAGGACAATCAGAGTGTCCCGTCAACACCAGCGTCATTAGAACAACAAAGTTCAGAGGAACGAGCGCAGAAAAAAACAGAAGCACAACGACTGGTGCCAACTCCAACCGCAATACCACATGGGGTTGCAAGCAATGAGCACGATATCGTAAATAAAGAAAGCGATGTAAAACTAACGTTGAATAATGATGTTCATGAAAGCGTCACCGTCGATGATCACGCGGCTCAAATTACATCATCGTTATCCGAAACAGAACAGACCGTTATCCATACTCGGCAAGGTGGACTGTTTTATTGCTTAAACTTTCTTAACCGGACTGAATGCCAGACGATTCTGGCTGAACACTGGAGAGAACTGCCTGATGGCTGGGGCTGGTTATACCGGCTCGGCCAGACATTACAACTTGACCAGGATGACCCCGTGGTCGATTTTCTTTGCCTGCAACTCGGATTAGATACTCGACAGGAGCTTGAACAGCTCGCGGAACTGCCTGCCGCAGCGGAGCTAAATGAGTTAGCCCGGCGCTGGTACGCAAAAGCTGAGGTGTGGAACAGTGAACTCCTGCGCCTGGATGCCACCATCGAGTTTAGCCCCAGCCACGTTGACATTCGCACGACGATCAATAATGTTCAACTGCCTGTGCGTCTTGCCGGTCTGGATATTAATCCCGGCTGGTTACCGTGGTTAGGTAAAGTTGTTAGCTTTCATTATGACATTTGAGGTTTTTAATGCGCCACGCAAAACTCAGGCCCACCCATCCCCCCACCTTTCGCTGGCAATCTGCCGCCGCACTGCTACGTCTTGGTCTACATCACTTCTGGCTGCAGGCGCTGCCATCTGATAGCAGCCTGCCGGGCTTGTTGCTGGAAGAGGCGCGGACGTTACTTGGCAACGAATCAGCGGCTGACTGGAAGTCGTTGCATCGACAGGTACGTCGGCAATGGCCCCCGCAACAGGGTACGTTGGCGCGCTTAATTAATGACTATGACCTCAGTCTGGCAGAGACGTTTTTGTTAACGTTGCTGGGTGAAGTCGAGCGCAGTCACCTAATCAGTCTGGTGGTGCGTGAGCTGCAGGCGCCGTCGACACAAGCGCGACCAAGCGTTCATCTGTGCACCGCGCTGATGGATGCACTGTTTGCTGATGACGACATCACTACATTCAACGTGGCTGACTCGGCACTGGTGCAAGCGAATATTATTCATATCGATGGCGATGGACCACAGCCTTTACGCCGTTTGTCGCTGCCGGCTGAGTTTTGGTCAGTGTTACTGGAACAGGCACCCGTATGGCCGCAGTGCAGCCTGATTCCTGCCGGCAATCCACAGCTGCTACCAGTAACAGTCCGTGAGCAGTTGCCAGCGATGGCGGACTTACTTGTGGCAGGCAACGCTCACAGCCTTATTCTTCGCGGCCAGCCCAATAGTGGTCGGCAGCTGCTGGCATGTGAGCTCGCCCAGCAACTGGGTTACCGCGCCCTGTCTGTGCCGATCGATGTATGGAAAAACAGCCCCGGATTTGCTCAGGCTTGTCGCTATGCCGGTTGGCTGCCAGTGTTACAGCCTAAGCTCGGCCCTGGTGAAATCTGGCGGCCCGAAGCGTTACTGGGAAAAGTACCGGTACTGATTTTACTGGGGACAGACGGCGCGGTAGAAA
>CALZMY010000305.1 GCA_945788675.1 uncultured Gammaproteobacteria bacterium
ATGAAATGGGGCAGGGCGCGGGGTTGCAATAACCCCAGCCCTCTTTTCTGCTTCATGATTCAAGCCGCCGCAACCCGCTCCAGTCTGTTACCATCGGTGTGTTCAAAACGCTTGCCGTAAATATCCACAATGGTCGTTTCAGCATAGCTGAGGCTATCGCCACTCAATGTGATGTGGTGACGAAATTCAACGGTACTGGCGTTATCTCGCATAAAAGGCGACTGGATAATCTGCCAGTCAGGGTCGTCGAGCTTCGCAGCCACCTCCAGCACCACGTTGTTGTCACTATCGGGACCATCATAGCGACCGCCTGCTAGCACGGCGACTGCCCGTGGGATTGTTAGCGAGTGCATCACCACACCTGTAGCGGCGTCCCACATCCAGTAACCGGTCTCATCATGAAAGACCTTATCGGTCGACTTGCGGGTCACAATCTGGCGGTAATGGAGCACGGTTAAGACCTGCTGTTCTGCATTGGTGACATCACCTATCGCTGCAAAGGTGAGGGTCTCATAATAGGCATTCTTTTCAGTGCCATCGGGCTCAGGCGCGATATCCAGGCCTTTGTTACCCTGCCATGTGCCGATAAGTCCTGTTAAAGGTCCGTAATCTATAATCGTTTCATCATTCATCATGTCATCCCCCATACAGAAGAAAATACCGTTTATACTGAAACAAGGATAACAGGATTGTAGGCGGGCTTGTAGCTGTAGTGCGTGGGCATAAACGCACTGCAGAATATTCATTTGATCCCATCACGCATTTGGGTTCTACTGTTATTAACAATTAATCAGAGGTTCCTGATTTAATACCGAGCAAGAGGTAAAAGGCGGGCCTTGCCATGTCTGATGATAACAACAGCCAGCACCCCCTGTGGGATGAACACAGCGGTTCCGATCCCGTCATCGTCACCGCAATACACTCCGGACACGCCCTGCGTCCCGAGATTAATGAGATTATCGCGCTGGATGAAGCGACCCGCCTGCGCGAAGAAGATCCCTTCACCGATGCGTGGATCTCTATTTCGGATAATTACATCCTGCCCGAACGCTCGCGCTTTGAAGTCGACCTCAATCGTGTGCGGGACGAGGCGGTCTATATCAATCCCGAGGATGCCTGGGGGCTAAACCTGTGGCGCACCCCGCCGACGCACATGATGGTTGCCCGTTCACTGGCGGAGTATGACGCCTTCTATGAAGAATTGCGCAGAATCTTCGATGAGATGAGGGCGCGCCACGGCCACTTTGTGATCTTTGATCTTCACGCCTATAACTACCGTCGCAAAGGATCCGATGCGCCAGTGGCAGATCCGGTTGAGAATCCGGAGATCAATATCGGTACCGGCACGCTGGATCGACAGTACTGGGGCGGGTTGATCGATCACTTCATCCATGACCTGAGTCATTTCGATTTCCTCGGTCGGCAGCTCGATGTGCGGGAAAACGTCAAATTCGTCGGTCGGCAGTTTGCCCAATGGACGCACGACAACTACCCGCAAAGTGCCTGCCTGCTGGCAATTGAATTTAAAAAGTTTTACATGAACGAGTGGAGTGGGATGGGAGATCCAATCCAGGTGCAGGCGATTCGTCAGGCACTGGCGAGTACACTCCCGGGGATAAATAAGAGCCTCGCCGCGCTGTGACTTCGTCGACAGAACCACCATCGCCAGTACTTATCGACAAGATAGCAGAACAGCTCGCGGCAGGAGCGGCAGTGAGTTGTTCCCTCGCTGGCGGGGGGCGGTTACATATCGAGCGCCAGCTGCCGTTTCTTTGTGTTTACCGACAGCCTCATGATCATCACGATGAGGGGACTAAAAAACTCTTACTGGGGCAGGCCGCCTATCTGACGGTGGGTGCCACATCGGCCTGTCAACAAGAGATGCTGGAACTACTCTTTCATATAGTCGAGCAACAGACGCGGCTGTTTGGAAGTTTTCTGATCGTAGAACTGTGGTCAGGTGCGTCATCACCTGAAACCAGTGAACCGTCTAATTTTCCTGCCTTCCATCTCCATGCGCCACATCGCCACGCGCCCAACAGTACGCTAGATGCCTTTGACAATGGTCTGCAGGAGATCAGGCTGCGGCAGCGTAACAGCCGTGTTGAGATCAATTTTGATGACGCCACCTCACCAGCCGACCTGCCACCACTGCTCACTGCAGCGCAGCTCGATCATCTCAACTGCACCGTGCTGGGGATAGAGATCAAGCCGGTCTACCGCGATCCAGTGAGTCACACAATCCTGCCCTTTGCGCTGCGTACGATGCGGCGCGGCATCACCCACGCATTAAAAAAAGGGCTCTACCGCTTCAGCCATGATGAGAGCCAGTTTCGCCCACGCCACTATCATGAACTTGGTTCCCGCGCCCTCACCAGGAAGGTGTGGGAGGTGGACCAGCGCCTTGCACAGATCAGTGAGGCGTTCGATCTGTTGCTACATGTCACGCCGGTGAATGCCGCTGATGCGTGGCGCGCGTTTGAACGCAGCGGTTATCGTGAGCCGCCCGAATTTCATTACCGCCCGCGTAGCGTCGATCCTGCGCTACTGAAGCGCGAGCTCTACCATATTCCACTGGAGCGTATCGAAGACCCGACG
>CALZMY010000306.1 GCA_945788675.1 uncultured Gammaproteobacteria bacterium
CGCTTCGCTCCTCATAATGACAATAAGTGATAGCGTAGTAATAAAGGAGTTCCGTTGATGGTCGCAAGCGCTGCTGCTATTCAGCAATTTACAGGATTAAGTGACGCCGAGTGCATTGAGCGTATCGAGGCGGCGAAGGCCGCGCTGGGTGATCGCCTGATTATTCTTGGTCATCACTATCAGCGTGAAGAGGTGTTTCGGCACGCCGATGTCAGTGGTGATTCGCTGAAG
Organism: uncultured Gammaproteobacteria bacterium; assembly: GCA_945788675.1. GTDB lineage: Bacteria > Pseudomonadota > Gammaproteobacteria > SZUA-140 > SZUA-140 > SZUA-76. The sequence goes on from CALZMY010000306.1 coordinate 232, forward strand.
CTGTCACGTGAGGCGGCGAACTCACAGGCGGACTATATCGTCTTCTGTGGTGTTCATTTCATGGCCGAAGTGGCTGATATTTTATCGCGCCCGCAACAGGTGGCGATGTTGCCGGACCTCTCCGCCGGTTGTTCGATGGCCGATATGGCCAACCTTACCAAGGTTGAACGTGCGTGGCGTGAGATCTCTCGTGTGCTTGATCCCGATGAGCATGTGACGCCAGTGACCTATATCAATTCTGCCGCTGACCTGAAGGCCTTTTGTGGTCGTCATGGCGGCATCGTCTGTACTTCAACCAATGCACAGCAGATTCTTGAATGGTCGTTTGCACGACGCGAAAAGATTCTCTTTTTCCCAGATCAACATCTTGGTCGTAATACCGCAGCGAAGATGGGTATTCCGTTGGAAGAGATGGTGGTGTGGGACTTTGATCAGCCGTTTGGTGGCTTGACTAAAGAGCAGGTGATCAATGCGAAGATGATCCTGTGGAAGGGGTTCTGTTCGGTGCATCAGATGTTCAAACCGGAACACATCGAGCGCTTCCGCGCGATGTACCCCGAGGTGAAGGTGATTTCACATCCCGAAGCTTCCTATGAGGTGTGCCAGAAGTCCGATTATGTCGGTTCAACCGAGTATATTATTAATACTGTGGCTGAGTCTGCCCCAGGCACCCGCTGGCTGGTGGGTACTGAACTGAACCTCGTGACGCGTCTGCATGAGCAATATAAACACGAAGATAAATCGGTGCATTTTATGTCGCCGACGGTCTGCATGTGCTCCACGATGTTCCGCGTCGATCCGCAACACCTGTTGTGGCAGCTGGAAAACCTGGTTGACGGTAATATCGTCAACCAAATCGTCGTACCTGCCGCGGAGGCTGATGAGGCGCGTGAGGCGCTCAATCGGATGCTGGCGATTCGTTAGTTAGGCCAGTCTCAGAACTCGGCGAGTTGTGAGATTGCTTCGTCGCTCCGCTCCTCGCAATGACATATCCGCTTGTCATCGCGAGCGCAGAGCGGCGATCTCGTTGTTCTTTAGTTTAGGCAGCAAGAAGGAGTGGCAATGAGCACAGATGACAACCAGCCCGACTGGGATACCCTTGCCGAAAAATTTGACCTGTGGGCACCGCATATCGCGCCGGTCGGTGAAGCGCTGTTGGCGGCGCTCGACGCGCAACCTGGTGAGCATATCCTCGACCTTGCCTCTGGTACTGGCGAGCCGGCACTGACGCTGGCGCAGCGGCAACCACGGGTGACGATTACCGGCACCGATGCTGCCGATGGCATGGTGCGGGTGGCCGAGCGTAAGGCGCGTGAACTGGGGGTCGATAATCTTCAGTTTCAAACCATGGCAGCGGAGTCTCTGCTGTTTCCGGATGACCACTTTGATCGTCTCAGTTGTCGTTTTGGGGTGATGCTGTTTGATGACCCTGAAGCGGGGCTACAACAGATGCATCGCGTGTTGAAGCCGGGTGGTCGTTGTGCGCTGGCAGTGTGGGATACCTTAGAAGGGATGAGCGGTGTTTACTGGACACATCAGGTGTTTAAAGATCGCATTCCTGAGTCGGAACAATTTGCGGTGGAGAAAATTGTCTCAATGAGTGAAGGCGTGCTGGAAGCGTTATTGGAGAAGGTTGGTTTTTCAGCTGTAGAGACACAGCTCAATCGCTTTGAATATCATTTCCCGGATTTTGATGCCTACTGGCAAAACTGTGTTGACTCCGCCATTATGCAGCAGCAGCTCGATGCCCTGCAGCCGGAGCAATTTGACGAGGTAAAGAGTGCCTTTGCTGCGTTGGCGCAACCGTATCAAACCGATGATGGACTGGTGATACCACATGAATACCGGTTAGCAGTTGCGATTAAATAATCCATTTTTCACTGCGTCATGAGCTTAAACGATAACACCTCCGCGTTGGTTGTTTTTGTCCATGGATTGTGGATGACTGGTGTTGATATGTGGTGGTTGCGTCGCGGCATGGCGCGTCGTGGTTGTCGTGTCAAACAATTTTCTTACCCTGCCATACGCTGTGATGTCAAACAGAATGCTGCGCGTCTGGATGCTTTTCTTAAAAAACATGGAGGTGATGTCGAGGTGATTCATCTGGTTGGGCATAGCCTGGGTGGGCTGGTGATTCGCCAGATGTTCCATGATTTTCCACAGCAGAAGCCTGGCCGTATCGTCACATTAGGCACGCCGCATAGCGGCAGTGCTATCGCCCATCTGTTTAACCGCAGTCGGCCGGGGCGGTTGGTGTTGGGGAAAAGTACGATACGCGGTCTGCTGGGTGATATGCCGCCATGGCACGGCGTACGTGAACTGGGTGTGATTGCGGGTACAAAAGATCACGGCATTGGCCGTGCATTTTGTGCCTTGCCCCAACCAAACGATGGCACTGTCGCAGTGGAAGAGACGCGCCTGCCTGAGATGACAGATCATATTCAATTGCCGGTAGCACATAGTGGAATGTTGTTATCAAATGAGGTGATTCGACAAACATCACATTTTCTGGGACAAGGGTGTTTTATTAGATCGTGAAATTTTAGATGGAGTTTTGATCTATCTTTACCATCTAACGGCTGGTGTTGTAGGCTGTGTGAAAATGAGGTGCTATTCACAGATTAATCGTGGTAAGGGTGTTATTGTGTTGACCATGAACGATATGGTGTTAAGGAGAGTGACGATGATCAAGCAAATTTCTGCGTTTGCACTGTTAGGTGCATTGTTGGTGGCTAGTCTGCCATCGCGTGCGGGAGACAGTGACATCGAATTACCCATTACATTTGGGCAGCCTGAGTTCAATACGTTGGTGGAGGAGCTGGGGGTGGCGGTTGCATATAATGCGGTGGCACCGGCTGAATCTCTCGGGATTACTGGCTTTGACATCGGCGTCGTGGTCACCGGGGTTGAGCTGAATGAGCAGGTGTGGAACCAGGTGGTGAGTGATGGCAGTGCACCGTCGACATTGCCGGTGCCAAAATTAATCGCGCGCAAAGGGTTGCCGTTTGGCGTTGACCTCGGTCTGAGTTATACCTCAGTGCCGGATAGTAATGTGAGTATTGTCGGTGGTGAGGTTCGTAAATCGCTGATTGATGGCTCTATGGCATTACCGGCAGTTTCATTGTCGCTGCACACGAGCCGGCTAGCTGGCGTCGATGATCTCGATATCAAGACCTATGGGGTCGACGTCGGGGTCAGTAAGGGGTTTGCGATGTTGACACCGTATGCCTCGATTGGACAGTTGTGGATAGAGGGAAGTGAAAATGTGTCGTTGCTCAATCTACTGGCATATGATGACTCGATGACGCGCAGTCTTATCGGAGTGCGTGTTGGCTTTATGCCGATGATGAGCCTGACATTACAGGCTGATTTTGCCGAGGCCAATAGCTATAATGTCAAGTTAGGCGTTGATTTCTAACTACTGTTTTTGGTGTTGCATGCGCAGCGCCAGGTGAAATGCAACATCCGGGACGGTACTGGTGACGATGTCTTCAGCAACGCTGATGTCCAGCGCTGTTTTATCAGAAAATCGAATGGTACCACCCACATTAATCTGTAGCGAATCACTTCCCAGGTTCTTGAGGGCACTGTCATAAAAGGCGCTGTGTGCATCCAGCTGTGCCTTCAGTACCATCCATGAAAATTGTCGAGGTTGATAATTAAGGCCGAGGTTTGCAAAGCCGATGGCACGTTTTAGCTGCTCGTTGAGCAGGTCACTGTGGCCGTTGAGTAACAGCCCACCACCATAGTGGAAGGTGAAACGTTGATGGGTACGTGACGTGGCGAGTGCCAGTGATAGATTAACGCCACCACTACCGTTGAGCTTTTCTGCCTTGCCGGTGGGGAGTTTGAGCCCTGCACGTAGCGCACTGCAGTGGTGTTGCGGAGACTTTTCACAGTGTAGCTGCCATGCAGCAGAGAGTCTGATGTCGCCGATACCGTCAGTGGTATCAACGATGCGGTATTGGGTGGCACCGTTACGACTGTATTCATAGCGTAGTCGATCTTCCTGGAACTGATTACGTTCACTGTTTGAGAGCCCAAACAGATCGTGCCAGTTGCGAATGAAGCCGTCCAGGGTGCCGCCGCTGTGAGTAATATAAGGGATGTCGATACCGATTTCGATATTTCTCTGTAGTCCGTGGCGAAACATGAGGTTGAGGCGGTAGGTTTCGCCATCGAAGATGATGCGCTCCTGCTGTTCATTTTCTGCAACCGAGGCGCTGGAAATGTCGAGTATTGTCGACGTTGTGGTGGTGCCGGGTGCAGTAACCATGCCCTTTTCCAGTGGCGGTAGTCCGTGCATCTGAATCAATGGATTTTGATTGACAATGTAAAATGGCGTGGTCGCCTCGGCGAGCGCTTTTTCTACAGGTAGCACGATAGTGATGGCGCAAATGAGGCCAAGCAGTGATGGCTTAATACGTTTCATTATTGTTATTTTATAAGATAGTTTAGATGTACTGAATTATATAAGTAATTATCCGCGTTGTGGCAATTCGCTGGTGAGTGTCGGCAAAACGGGCAGCGATGATTGTGTGTATCATGTGACAGTTTGATACTGGTTGAACTGGATGTGTGTGGTTGCGATGAGTGAAAATGAAGAGGCTTCGGTGATATGCCTGATGGGGCCGACGGCCGCTGGCAAAACCGATATCGCGGTGCAGCTGGCCGCGTCATTGCCGTGTGAGATTATTAGTGTCGATTCAGCGATGATCTATCGTGGCATGGATATTGGTACCGCCAAGCCGGATGCCTCGACGCTGGCGCATGCACCGCATCGCCTGATTGATATCTGTGATCCGACAGAGGCCTATTCCGCGGCGCGTTTTCGCAGTGATGCGCTGCAAGCGGTCGAAGAGATCATCGCCACAGGGAGGATTCCGCTATTGGTGGGCGGTACGATGCTCTATTTCAAGGCGCTGCTTGAGGGGCTCTCGCCACTGCCATCGGCAGATACAGCGGTGCGCGCTCAATTAGAGGCCGATGCGGAACGTGTTGGATGGGGCGAGATGCATACGCGTCTCGCTAGAGTCGATGAGGCCTCGGCAGCGCGTATTCATCCCAATGACCCGCAGCGTATCCAGCGCGCGCTTGAGGTGTATGAGATCACCGGCAGGTCATTAAGCGAACTGACCCGCAGCGAGGCGCGTGAGCCATTTCCGTACCCGGTTAAAAAATTGATCGTGGCACCACCGCAGCGGCTAGCACTGCATCGACGTATCGAATGTCGTTTTCAGCAGATGATGGAGCAAGGTTTTCTGGCAGAAGTAGAGGGGCTTTATCGGCAGGCCGGGTTGCATGCGGGGTTGCCTGCGATCAGGTCAGTGGGGTATCGCCAGCTATGGGCTTACCTCGACGGAGAATTGACGCTTGATGAGGCGGTTGAGCGCGGCATCATCGCCACGCGTCAGTTGGCTAAGCGGCAGATCACCTGGTTGAGGGCGGAGAAAAATGAGAAATGGGTTGACGGCAGTGATAAAAATGTTATGAATAAGGTGTTGAAATATGTGTCAGTCGACACTATTTAATTAAGCTGTGCTGTAAGCTGGATATCAGCTTGCTACAATTACGCATGAATAGGGGGAAATATCGCTTTGTTCTGTGTGGAATAATCATTTTCAGGATAGCTGAAAGTCCGTCCATCATTTGGATATAAGGAGAATAATAATGGCCAAGGGGCAATCCTTACAAGACCCTTTTTTGAATGCTTTGCGCAAGGAGCGCATTCCTGTCTCGATTTATTTAGTCAATGGAATCAAACTGCAAGGTCAGGTTGAGTCATTTGATCAGTTTGTCGTATTGCTAAAAAACTCCGTCAGCCAAATGGTTTATAAGCATGCGATCTCGACCGTCGTGCCGGCACGTAACATCAAGGCATCATTGTCAGAAGAATTGCCTGCGGATGATTGATGTTGTGAGTTTTGTGGTAGTGGTGGGATTGGGTACGCTTGTTTGATAGACACCATGTTTGATCGGCCTCAGGGCGGTACCCGGGCAATATTGGTACATCTGGAACTCAGTGCGCGCGAAGCACAGGAGAGCCTGGATGAATTTTGTGATTTAGCGGCTTCGGTTGATGTCGAGGTCACCTCGATTGTCACTGGGCGACGCAAAACGCCTGACCCAAAATATTTTGTCGGCGCTGGTAAAGCACAGGAAATTCAGGAACGTGTGGTGGCCGAAAAGGTCGAGCTGGTGCTTTTTAATCATCAACTTTCCCCTACACAGGAGCGAAACCTCGAACAGCTTTTGTGCTGTCGTGTGGTTGATCGATCCGGTTTGATCCTCGATATCTTTGCATTGCGTGCAAGCTCCTTTGAGGGAAAGCTGCAGGTTGAGCTGGCGCAACTCAAACATCTTTCGACTCGACTGGTACGTGGCTGGACCCATCTGGAACGACAGAAGGGTGGTATTGGTCTGCGTGGTCCGGGTGAAACTCAGCTGGAGACCGATCGTCGTTTGATTGGTGCGCGTATCAAAAAACTCAATAAACGGCTGGATAAAGTACGAAAGCAACGTGAATTGCGTCGACAGACGCGGCGTAAGGCTGCTGTGGCGACAGTCTCTCTGGTGGGTTATACCAATGCCGGTAAGTCAACGCTCTTTAATCGCCTTACCGGTGCTGGCGTTTATGCCGCTGATCAGCTTTTTGCGACGCTGGATCCCACTTTACGTCGTATTGAGCTGCCTGCTGCGGGGCAGGTGATTCTTGCTGATACCGTTGGATTTATTCGCCATCTGCCACATGATCTGGTGGCGGCCTTTCGTGCTACGCTAGAAGAGACGGTTGAGGCGAACCTGTTGCTGCATGTGATCGACGCCCACGATAATGAGCGTCATGCCTATATGGATCAGGTCAATCGGGTGTTGAAAGAGATTGGTGCGGGTGATATTCCCCAGATAGAAGTCTATAACAAGATTGACCAGGTAGAAGGTTCCGCGCCCCGTATCGATTATGATAAAACAGGAAGGCCTGTCCGTATCTGGCTTTCAGCGCAGTCTGGCGAGGGTGTTGAGCTGTTATTGCAATCGTTGACACAGCATTTCCTGGAAATGACACGTGATGGCGATGAATCGGGTGAATATGCGCCGTCACGAACATGCGATGGTGCGCTGGTGAGCGAAGATGGTGGCTTAATCAGGCAGGAGATTTTATTGGCGCCAGATGCGGGGCGTCTGCGGGCACAGCTCTATGACTGGGATGTGGTGGTAGAAGAAGAGAGCTCATCAGAATCGGAAGGGTATGTATTACTGATTATGGCCACACCAGAGTTGTTGGCTTTTCTCGAAAAACAGGATGGCTGTTCCATCGTGTCGAAAATGGATGTAAAGTTGGCGGGAAGTGCATAAGTCCTTGCGAGGATTTTATGTTACCCATAGAATCTTGGGTCATGCTGAATAAAAGTTTAAATAAAACCAAAGTGGATGGGACTAAATAATGGCTTGGAATGAACCGGGTGGCTCCAAGGATAATGATCCGTGGGGTGGTGGCAATAAAAAAGACCAGGGACCTCCCGATCTTGATGAAGTGGTGAAGAAGTTTCAGGATCAGGTCAACAAAATATTTGGTGGCAAGGGAAGTAAAGGCAGCGATGGTGATAGCGAGGGTTCCTCTACCGGTGGCTCTGGTGGTGCTATCGGCATTGGCGTGATTCTGGGCGGCGCCCTGTTTCTGTGGGGATTGACCGGTATCTATATTGTTGATGAAGGTAAGCGCGGCGTTGAGCTCCGTTTTGGTCAATATAGTGAGACCACTCAGCCGGGACCTCATTGGCATATTCCATCTCCAATTGACTCTGTTGAAATTGTGGATGTCTCACAGATTCGAAATGTTGAGATTGGCTATCGTTCGGGCGTGGGTGCAGAGTCATCGAAGCGCAGTGTGTTGAACGAGGCGATGATGTTGACCCAGGATGAGAACATCGTGGATGTTAACTTTGCGATTCAGTATCGCATCAAAGAAGCACGTGATTATCTGTTTAATATGCGTTCGCCCGATGAAACGCTGCGTGAAGCGACAGAAAGTGCAGTGCGCGAGATCGTCGGTAAAAGCAAGATGGATTTCGTGCTGACCGAAGGGCGCAGCGAAATGGTGCAGAGTGCTGAAGTATTGATCCAGGATATTCTGGATCGTTACGGTTCCGGGCTACAGGTGACCAGTGTGAACATGCAGGATGCGCAGCCACCTGAGCAGGTACAGGCCGCCTTCAGTGATGCGGTAAAGGCGCGAGAGGATGAGCAGCGACTGAAGAATGAGGCCGAGGCCTATGCCAATGATATTTTGCCAAAGGCGCGTGGTGCTGGCGCACGTATGTTAGAGGAAGCGACTGCGTATAAATCGAAGGTCGTTGCCGAGGCGGAAGGTCAGGC
>CALZMY010000307.1 GCA_945788675.1 uncultured Gammaproteobacteria bacterium
ATCAAGCGGCATCGCAAAACGCCCAGCCATTAACAGGCGTGCCGCAACGGGGGCACCATTGGCAACAAACAAAAGCAACAGGGCTTGTACAAGCGTCATGATACGATTAGAGTGAGTGGTAGTTCCACTGGTAATGGCAACGATGGGAGTAAGCTTATCATGACAACAAACATCACCCCATATAAGAAGATCATTGTCGCGGTCGACTTTTCTGAGTCATCAAAAGACGTTGCGGCACGGGCACTCGATATTGCCGATAAAAACGGCTCTGAAATAACATTGCTACATGCGGTTGAGTACCTCTCACCGCTTTCCTTTGGCGAAGAATTGATCCCTTCGCCAGACTGGTTACTGGTCGAGGAACAGCTACTCAAACAGGCCGAGAAGTCTTTGCAGACATTTGCAAAAGAGGTGGGAATGGATGAGGCGACAAGGGTTGTTCCCAGCGGCTCACCCAGCTATGAGATCGTGGGGGCGGCACAGCAGCAGGGCGCAGATCTGATCATCGTTGGGGCTCACGGCCGCCGTGGACTACAGCGTTTACTCGGTTCCACGGCGAGTAGTGTCATTCGCCACGCAACGTGCGATGTACTGGCTGTCAGATTTCAGCAGTAATCATCTGCGCAGACTGAGACTATCCACATGACCTGTCGTGCTTAGCCTTTGGCTGAGCCTAATCCAATGCGGCGTGCACGCTCGACCACCGATAACACAGCATCGGCGGCATTTTCACTGGCATTCTTCCTGAGTGCATGATGCACCTCACTAAACTGTTGCTGTAAGTCAGCAACCTTCGCAGGATCATCCAGATATGCCAGTACCGCCTGGCTAAGACTCTCCGGGGTAACGTCGTGCTGGATAATCTCCGGTATCACTCGCCTGCCGAGCAGCAGATTTGGCAACGAATAATTATCGACCTTTAATAGTTGCATCGCCAACCAGTAGGAAAAGGGTTTCAGACGATAGGCGACCACCATCGGTTTCTTCAACAGCATCGCTTCCAGTGTGGCAGTACCACTGGCCAGTAGCACCACATCGGCGGCGGCCATTGCTTCACGCGACTGGCCATCGAGCACCGTAATCGGCAGATGAGGTGCCTTTATTTGCAGTGCCTGCTCAAACAGCTCGCGGGTCTCAAGATTGGCAAATGGTGCCACAAAATGGAGTCCTGGGCGCTGTTCAATACATTGTGCAGCAGCCTCTATAAAATAAGCGGACAGACGCGATACCTCGCCGATGCGACTGCCCGGCAACAGGGCGATAATGTGTTTATCCAACGGCAAGTTCAGCGCGCTACGTGCTGCCACACTATCGGGCTGCAGCGGAATCATATCCGCCAGCGGATGCCCCACAAAACGGACCGGCACGTTATGCTCCTCATAAAACTTCGCTTCGAAAGGGAAGAGTGTCAACATCAAATCAATGGCACGTGCGATCTTTGGCAGGCGATACTGACGCCACGCCCATACCGAAGGGCTGACATAGTGAACCGTCGGAATATTATGATTGCGCAGGCGCGTCTCAAGGCCGATATTAAAATCAGGTGCATCGATGCCAATGAAGATATCCGGCGGATCATTTATCAATTTTCGCGCCAGTCCCGCACGGATCGAGCGCAACTCCATGTACTTACCGATGCCGATCAGCCCCATCACTGCAAGCTTTTCGGCAGGATAGAGTGCATCACACCCCTGCTCGATCATCTTTGGGCCTGCAATCCCCTCAAATCGCGCCTCCGGCACGCGTGCTTTGATTGCAGCTATCAATTCAGCACCAAGCAGATCCCCCGAGGTCTCTCCTGCAACGATCCCTATACGCACAAATAGATGCTCTCTCTAAGAAGGTAGCTGAAGTGGTTAACGCACAATGCCGCGTTGAGACTTTGCGATAAAGTCTGCCAGCAGCGCGATCTCGTCGGAATCGGGATTGAGTGCTCGCATCTGCTGCGACGCCTGCTCAATGGTGATTCCCGCCTTGTAGATGAGCTTATAAGCGCGACGCAGATCACGAATAGTCTCACTACTAAAACCGCGTCGCTTGAGTCCTTCGACATTGAGCCCAAACGGCTTTGCCATGTGACCAGAGACCAACACATAAGGCGGCACATCTTTTGGCAGTACACTGCCCATGGCAGTAAACGCGTACGGGCCAATGACACAGAACTGATGGACTAATGTATAGCCCCCTAAGATCGCGTAATCTTCAACCGTCACATGGCCAGCAAGCGCAACGTTGTTGGCCAGGATAGTACTATTTTTCACGACACAGTCATGCGCCACATGCACATAGGCCATAATCAGGTTATCGTTACCGATAGAGGTGACGCCAAGATCCTGAGCAGTGCCACGATTGAGCGTACACCCCTCGCGAATCACATTATTGTCGCCAATCTCGAGGCGTGTCTCCTCACCCTGATACTTTTTATCCTGCGGATCCTCACCGACCGACGCGAATTGAAAAATCTGATTATTTTTTCCAATGGTGGTCGGCCCTTTAACCACCACATGAGAACCAATAACAGTGCCGCTACCAATCTCGACATCGGCTCCGATGACAGAAAAAGGTCCCACGCTCACATCATCTGCGATGCGGGCGGTAGGGTCGATAATTGCCGAACTATGAATCATAAAATCAACACATGCAATTTTAGTTATGCGGACTGTACAGAACAGAGAATATCGGCACTCGCCACGATACTTCCATCCACCACCGCTTTAGTCTCAAATTTCCAGATACTACGCTTATTGCGCACCAGGTTAGTCGTTAATAGGAGCTGATCACCCGCCTCCACCGTTTTTTTAAAACGAGCATTATCAATCCCCACCAGATAATAGAGGGTTTCACCGGTCGGGGCTTCACTCATGCTCTTTGCAGTGAGAATACCGGTCGCCTGCGCCAGTGCCTCAAGAACCAGTACCCCTGGCATGACAGGTTTGATCGGAAAGTGCCCCGGAAAAAAAGGCTCATTGATAGTCACATTTTTCAACGCAGTCAGTGTCTCTCCCGCCACACACTCAATCACTCTATCAACCAGTAAAAATGGGTAACGATGGGGCAGGTGCGCCATGACCTGATGGATATCCATTGTACCCACCCCAACCTGCGCTGCTTTCTCCTGCGTCATCTTTTATGCTCTACCTTTTGCCTTCAGACATCATTAGATAATTTGCGAACCATTTTCTCAAGCGTTTTAATACGCCGCGCCATCTCGTCAAGCTGCTTCATACGGACAAAATTTTTGCGCCAGCGCGCATTAGGCTCCAGCGGTGCCCCTGACGAATAAAATCCCGCCTCATGAATCGACTGGCTGACAAACGTCTTGGCGCTGATCTGCACACCATCGGCAATCGACAGGTGACCAACAATACCGACGTGGCCACCAATCGCGCAGTGTTTGCCGATATGAGTACTGCCTGCAATGCCAGTACAACCCGCAATCGCAGTATGCTCGCCAATATGCACATTGTGAGCGATCTGGATCTGGTTATCCAGTTTTACCCCGTTTGCCACTATCGTATCGCTCAGCGCACCGCGATCGATGGTGGTATTGGCACCCACCTCGACATCATCACCTAGCGTCACCCCGCCAACCTGCGGAATTTTGACCCACTTACCGCGCTCATTGGCATAACCAAAACCATCACTACCGATCACCGCACCTGGCTGAATAACACAACGTTCACCTAACCTGACACGGCCATGGATCGTGACATTGGACATCAAGCGGCTCTCTCGACCGATGACGACATCACGCTCGAGAACACAACCCGCGCCAATCTGCGCCCTGGCCCCCACAATGACCCCCGGCCCGATCACACAGTGGGCATCGACCCACGCCGTGACATCGATCTGTGCAGCATCATCAATGACTGCATCAGGGTGCACTCCACCCGCATGATATTCATCGGGATAGAGCAGCTGCGTGGCTCGAGCATAGGTTAGATAGGGGTCCCTGGCGATCAACGCGTTAACCGGGCATGCGTCACGATCTCGTTCTGCCACAATCACCGCCGATGCCTTTGTCGCGGCAAGACGTGCGCGATATTTTGAACTCGCGAGAAAGCTCAATTCCCCAACGGCGGCATCTTCCAACGTTGCCACACCCGATATCAGGCAGTCAGCATCGCCATCGAACTCACACCCCAGGCGGGACGCCAATAGCTCCAGTGTTAATGCCAAGCGCGGGTCCTTTTTACTTTTTTAACTTTTCAGTAGAGCTCTTTGCAAGCGTTTCGAGTCGAACCAATACCTTTGCCGTGATGTCCAGTTCATTATTGGCATAGGCAATCCCTTCAAAAAAAATCAAATCAAACCCTTCTTCCTTGCCGATCTTGTCGATCACCTGCTTAATGAAATCCTGAACCTTGGCGATCTCTTCGTTACGACGACGATTTAAATCTTCACGAAACTCTTCCTGGTCTCGCCGCATATCACGGGAGATGTCCAACAACTCATTATCAATCTTTTTTTGCTCACGCTCACTCATCACCATGCCATCACGTCTGAGGCGCTCTTCCAGGTCTGTCTTCTTTTTCTGTTGCGCCAGCAACGCTTTTTCACGGCCCGAAAACTCCTCCCGCAACATTACCTCGGCCTGCGCCGCCTGAGGTGCATCCTGAAACAGTCTCACCGCGTCGACATAACCCAGCTTAAGGTCTGCCGCAGCAACCGGTAACGCCAGCAACAGGGAAACTATCCCGACTGAAACCATATTAATTATTTTATTCAAGTCTCAACCCCGATTTACAAAAAACTAGAAGAAAAACGAACCCAGTGTAAACTGGAATCGTTCAAGTTCGTCACCCTCTTTATCATTCAGAGGGAAGGCATAACTAAACGTCAGTGGTGCAATCGGGGACATCCAGATCAGGGCGATACCCGTGGATGTCCTCAACTCCGCCGAATCATAGTCACTACTGACAGTGAATACATTACCAATATCATAGAAGCCACTCAAGCGTAGCGAACGATTATCCTCATCCACAAATGGCATCGGGACAATGAGCTCAATATTCGCCACCACTTTCAGTGCCCCCCCCTGTGATGCATCCTCCTCCTGTGGACCAAGCGAATTCCCCTCATACCCACGTACCGAACTACTGCCACCTGCGTAATAATGCTCAAAAAATGGTAAGCGCGTGGTATCGGAATAGCTATCGCCATATCCTAGCGTCCCCTTCAGCAGCAACGTCAAATCCTGAGTAAGTGGCTGAAACTTCATGCCACGAAGATCGACCTTATAATACTCCAATCCACTCCCGGGAAGGGCAATCGTGTTACTCAAACTCACCAGCAGGCCGTCATTTGCAAAGATAGTTCGATTTCGAGTGTCATGTGACCAGCCCAGTGTCAATTTATAGATATCAAACTGATCCGTATTAACAGCAAGAAAGTCAATGACGGACTGAGGTGTCAATGTAGACGTATGAATCTCTGTATTTTCATAGGCGAGTCCCAACGATGCACGATTGAATTCACTCAGTGGAAAGCCGTAATTAACCCCGATACCGTACTGATCTGAGGTATATGAAGCAATATTCGCCTCGCTGGCATCCGTTTCTCGGAAGGAGAGATTAAAACCGCGACTCACGCCGTTAACTGTATAGTAAGGATCATTATATGAAAAGCTGTAAACTGTATTGACATCACTATTATTAATAGTAGTAGAAATACGTTTACCGCTCCCCAGAAAGTTATCTTCACTAATACTGGCGTTAATTAACACGCCCTGCGTCTGAGAAAAACCGATACCGGCCGTCAGTGAACCCGAAGAGCGTTCCTCGACAGAGAGAGTGACATCCACCTGGTCTTCAACGCCGACTACGGCAGGGGTCTCGACATTGATGTTCTCAAAATAACCAAGGCGTTGCACACGCACGCGAGAACGATCGATCTGCGCCGTCGAGATCCAGCCGCCTTCCATCTGGCGAAATTCACGTCGTACCACCTCATCTCGGGTGCTCTTGTTGCCACTAATATTGATGCGGCGCACATAGACACGCCGTCCCGGATCCACAAAGAAAGTCAGCGAAACCAGACGGTTTTCACGATCTACTTCCGGGATCGCATTGATATTGGAAAAAGCGAATCCCTCTTCACCTAGACGAGCGGTGATCGCCTCGGTACTCTCGGTGACCTTGCTGCGAGAAAAGACCTCACCCTCAGCGAGCGTCACCAGTGCCATCAGTTCCGCCTCAGGTACTATCAGGTCACCGGCCAGTTTTATCTCTTTAATCGAGTACTGGTACTCTTCCGAGACATTGATAGAGATGAAGATATCCTGTTTATCTGGCGTAATCGTGACCTGAGTCGAATCGATATTGAAATTGATGTAGCCACGATCGAGGTAGTATGAGCGCAGCGATTCAAGGTCGGCCCCCAACTTGAAACGCGAATACTGCTCACCCCCCGAGAAGATCCCCGGCGAATCGAGCTGAAATTTATTACGCAGGGTGTCATCAGCATAGGCATCGTTACCAATCATATTGATCTGCTTGATGGTAGCCACATCACCTTCGTTGATATCAATATCGATCTCGACACGCCCATCGTCGAGCGTCACCACCTCAGATTCAATCTTAACCCCGTATTGACCCTGACTAAAATATTGTCGCTCCAGTTCACGCACCACCTTATCGAGTGCGGAACGATCAAAGACACGGCCACTGGCAAGTCCAATGCGCTCTAGCGCATCATTCAGCGGCTCGGTCTCAATCGCCTCATTGCCGGAGATATCGATGCTCGCAATCGCCGGTCGTTCACGCACCACCACCACCAGAATATCACCACGCGCCGCAACACTGACATCATCAAAAAAACCAGTTTTGAATAGCGCTTTGATGACATTATCGGCCCGTTCATCATCCAGTTGTTCACCCACCTTCAACGGCAAATAGTTGAGCACCGTACCCAGTGAGATACGCGCGAGGCCTCGCACTTCCACATCCTGCACCACGAATGGCGCAAAGGCCCATGCAGAAGCACAGCTAAAACTACTCACCAGTAAAAATGCGCCTGCACGCAACATCAACTTCATTTGTGCCATCCGCTTACCTGTCACCTACTAACCTACCAGGCGTGCAATGTCGTTGTAGAACGCCACAAACATCACCATCGCCAACAACACAATCCCGACCCGCTGCCCCATCATCTGTGTCTCTTCCGAAACCGGGCTGCCTTTAATCCACTCAATCAAATAGTAGAAAAGATGGCCACCATCGAGCATCGGGATCGGCAGCAGATTCAACACCCCCAGACTAATACTAATGATGGCGAGAAAACTGGCAAAGGCGATAAAACCAATCCCGGCGGATGAACCGGCATATTGCGCAATGCTAATCGGCCCACTGAGATTTTCAACCGAGACATTGCCAATCACCATATTCCCCAGCATTCTCAGCGTCAGCAAAGACATATCCCAGGTCTTCACCAACGCCGCCTTGAACGCTGCGAAAAACGAATAGCGCTCAACCGCATTAAACTGTTCAAACAACCCCTCAGGATAATCAACAGTGGCCCCGATCCGGCCGATCACACCTCCCTTTGTTTCTAGACGTGCCGGGCGCAAATCAAGCGTGACGATCGCGCCTGCACGCTCCAGTTCAACCTGTAGATTTTTATCTGGATTCGCCCGAACCTTGTGCACCCAACCTTCCCAGTCCACGATCGCTTCACCATCGACCGTCAGCAGCAGGTCACCTGTCATGATACCCGCGCTATCGGCGGCGCCACCCGAGACCACTTCGTCAATGATCGCCGGGATCTTCGGCCGCATCAGATTAATACCGAGGCTCTCCGGCAGGTTTTTCCGCTCCAGTTCTAGACCCGGCGTTGAAAAGTCGAGCAGTCGCGTTTTACTGCTCACCCCGTCTTCGAGCACGCGCACCTCAATCACATCTTCTCCGAGACTGCTATCCAGCAGCTCAAGCACTGCCGTGCCCCATGTCACCGTCTCGGTACCGTCAATATGAGTGATGATATCGCCGCGTTGAAATCCGCCCGCAGCGGCAAGACTGGCATCATTAACATCACCCACAATCGGCTTAACGCCACTCACCCCCATCATCAGAATCAGCCAGTAGATGGCAATTGCCAACACGAAATTAAAAATCGGCCCCGCGGCGACAATTGCGGTACGACTCGCCAGCGACTTACGATTGAAGGCGCGATCAAGTTCTTCAGGGGCGACCTCGCCTTCACGCTCATCCAGCATCTGCACATAACCGCCCAGTGGCAACGCTGCAATCACGTACTCCGTCTCATCGTTGGCACGACGCCAGCTAAAGAGTGGCTTGCCAAAACCAATCGAAAAACGAATCACCTTGACCCCGGCCTTTCGTGCCACCCAAAAGTGGCCAAATTCATGCACCGTGATCAGGACACCAATGGCAATGATAAAAAAGAAGAATGATGACAGTACTGAACTCATGATTTCCATTCCAGTCTTGAGACATGTTGTTGCGCCACTTCACGCGCAGTCGCATCGTCTTGCAATACAACCGCCAGGCTCGCGGCCGCCTGCGCGCTGACATCCGACAGCGTGGCTTCAATCACACGGCTAATATCGGTAAATCGAAGTGTCTGACCAAGAAAAGCCTCGACCGCAATTTCATTCGCGGCATTAAGGATGGCTGCCGCAGTGCCACCCATTTGTGCCACCTCACGCGCCAGACGCAGACACGGAAAACGCGTCACATCAGGGTGTTCAAAATCGAGCCGCGCCACATCAAACAGGTTGAGTCGTTCGACCCCCGATGAGATCCGCTGAGGCCACGCCATCGCATGCGCAATGGGAATGCGCATATCAGGACTGCCCATCTGTGCCAGCACCGAACCATCCACATACTCGACCATCGAATGGATAATACTTTGAGGATGCACCACGACCTGAATCTTTTCTGGCGGCGCATCAAATAGCCAACACGCCTCGATCAGCTCCAGCCCCTTGTTCATCATCGTGGCGGAATCGACCGAAATTTTGCGCCCCATCGTCCAGTTGGGATGGGCGCATGCCTGATCGGGGGTGACATCAGCAAGCGCCGCCGGTGCTACCAGACGAAAGGGGCCTCCCGAGCCGGTCAACAGAATTTGTTCTATACCACTGTCCTCAAGCCCATTAAAGCGCTCCGGCATGCATTGAAAAATCGCGTTATGCTCACTATCGACAGGTAACAATTCGGCCCCATGCTCACGTACCGCATCCATAAAGAGACGGCCGGACATGACCAATGCCTCTTTGTTCGCGAGCAATACCCGTTTACCCGCACGCGCCGCCGCCAGCGTCGGCAACAGGCCGGCAGCGCCCACAATCGCCGCCATCACCTGTTCACATTGTGGCAACATAGCGACCTTCTCTAAACCGTCAGCGCCAGTCAGCACCTCGGTCGCCAGTCCTTCGGCCTGAATTTTTTGTTGCAGCTGCTCAGCCGCCGTCTCATCGCTCATCACCGCATAATCGGGATGATGGACAACACACTGTTCAAACAGGCGCTCGACATTACGGTTGGCGGTCAATGCAACTGCGCGATATTGCGCCGGGTGCTGCGCAATGACATCAAGTGTATTGACACCGATCGAGCCGGTCGAGCCAAGTACGGTGACGCCCTTCATGCGCGGATACCCAATAGTGAAACACCAAGGGTAAAGACTGGTCCCGCCGCCGTGAGGCTATCGATACGATCTAATATTCCACCATGCCCCGGCAGCAACGTGCCGCTGTCTTTGACGCCAACACGTCGCTTCATCAGGCTTTCCATCAGATCGCCCACAATCGAAAAGGCAACCGTGACCAATGCGAGCAACACTAAACCAAACAGGGCCATGCCACTGACATCGAGTAGCACGCCGCCGACCGATGAAACCACCAGTGTCGTCGCCATCGCACCGCCGACGCCCTCCCAGCTCTTGCCAGGACTGACCTGCGGCGCGAGCTTACGCTTGCCAAAGGCGCGACCCGCAAAGTAGGCACCACTATCAGCACCCCAGATCACGACCATCAAAAAAAGCAGCCAGTAAGGCGAGATAGCGTGCAGCACTACCAGTGAAATCCATGCCGGTACCAGCAGCACCACACCAATGGCAGGCAGTGCCGATAATGGAAACAGCGTCTTCTTCCCCTGCGCCTCACAATTCAGCACATGTGCGCTGTAACGCTGTAACAGCAACACTGCGTAGCACCACCACAATACTGCGGCAGTCAGCAGCAGATAAAAGAGCGCGCTATACTGGCTCGCCCAACCACTCACCACCATCAGCACCCAGGTTAAGGCGATAAACTTATATTTTCCTATCGTGACTGGCTCACCCATCAGCCGCATCCACTCAGCAGCACCCACCGTCACCAGTATCGCAAACAGTATCGAGATATAAGAAGTCGGCAGTGCGATTACGCCCCAGATAAAAAGCGGCATCAATACTGCCGCCGTCAACAGGCGCTGCTTAAGCATTCTTTTCCTGCTCCACCTGGTCGCCAGTACGGCCAAAACGACGCTGGCGTTTGCTAAAGGAGTTCAATGCGTCATCAAAGGCATCGCCATCAAAGTCGGGCCATAAGGTCTCGGTAAAATACATTTCACAATAGGCGAGCTGCCACAAAAGAAAATTACTCACCCGCTCTTCACCACCGGTACGAATAAAGAGATCTGGCTCCGGCATACCGTATAGTGACAGGTGGCGATCGAGAGCTGCCTCATCAATCTGTGATGATTCAAGTCGTCCAGTGGTGACCTCATCAGCGAGCGCTCGCGTTGCCTGGACTATATCCCAACGGCCACCGTAGTTGGCGGCAATCACTAGTTTAAGCCCAGTATTGGCACTGGTAGTCGCCTCGGCCGTGGCAATCTCCTGCTGCAATGCTTCAGGAAAGGCACTGCGATCACCGACTATTTTCAACACTACATTATTTTCATTGAGTCGTTTAACTTCACGTTTCAGGGCAGAGACAAAGAGCTCCAGTAATAACCGTACCTCTTTCTCAGGACGACGCCAGTTTTCACTGCTGAAGGCAAACAACGTGAGGACTTCGATTTTTTTTTCGGCGCAATGACGCACCATCGTACGTACCGTCTCGACACCCGCTTTATGCCCCATCACACGTGGCATAAAACGCTTTTTGGCCCAGCGGCCATTGCCATCCATGATGATTGCAACATGACGCGGTAAGGCGCCGGATGTTGCGGTTGTCGGAGCATCTTCGGTTTTTCTAGCAGACATTATTAGAGACAATCTAAACCTTATTGAGCGATGACATTTCAGTAGTGAGTAAATGATTTCTGCTTAGCAGAAATCACATTACGCCAGATCAGAACCCAGTTAAAACCGAATCAGATCTCCATCAGGTCTGTTTCTTTTGCCGTCAGCAGTGTCTCCACCTCTGCAACAAAACGATCCGTCAGTTTCTGCATCCCTTCCTCGGCACCACGCTCTTCGTCCTCGGTAATCTCTTTCTCTTTTAGCAACTCTTTAAAATCACTATTGGCATCACGACGAATATTTCGGATCGCAACACGTGCGGACTCCGCCTCAGCGCGCGCCACTTTGATCATATCCTTACGGCGCTCTTCGGTAAGCGGCGGAATGCTAATACGAATGGTGGTACCGGCAGTTGAAGGATTCAAGCCCAGATCAGAACGCATGATCGCCTTTTCAATCACCGGCACCAGATCCTTTTCCCACGGACTAATCGTCAGCGTTCTCGCCTCGGAAACCGATACGGTTGCACACTGGCTCAACGGCACATCATTACCATAATAAGAGACCTTAATATGATCAAGCAGACTCGCATTGGCACGCCCGGTACGCATTTTGGCGAACGCCAGCTTCAGCGACTCAATGCTTTTGCCCATACGGATTTCGGCATCTTTATTGATTTCATCGATCATGCGCCATCTCCACTTGTCACCAGCGTCCCCTCTTCTTCACTCATCACAACGTCTCTCAGGGCTCCCGGCTTGGTAATATCGAAAACCCTCAGTGGCATATTATTATCGCGGCATAACACAATCGCCGTCGCATCCATCACCATCAACTTGCGATGCAACACTTCGTCATAGGAAAGGCTGCTAAAACGCTCGGCAGCCGGGTTTTTCATCGGATCCTCGGAGTAGATCCCATCGACCATGGTCGCTTTCAGTACCGCATCGGCGTTGATTTCAATACCACGCAGACTGGCGGCAGAATCAGTGGTGAAAAAAGGATTGCCAGTACCGGCAGCAAAGATCACTACGCGCCCTTTTTCAAGGTGACGAACCGCCTTGCGGCGAATGTAATCTTCACAAATTTGATTAATTTTAACCGCGGACATCACCCGTGCATAAGCACCGTGGTGTTCAAGTGCATCCTGCATCGCCAGCGCGTTAATAACGGTTGACAGCATTCCCATGTGATCGGCGGTAACTCGGTCCATACCACATGCGGCAAGGGTTGCGCCGCGAGAAATGTTGCCACCTCCCACCACCATTGCAACCTGCACCCCGAGTTTCACCAGCTCGCAAACATCGGTAGCGATACGATTCACCACTTCGGGTTCAATGCCATGATCCCCGTTGCCCATCAACGCCTCACCACTCATCTTGAGCAGAATACGTTTATAGATAGGCTTGCTGTTATCGGTAGGAATAACCGCTGTCGAGCCGTCAAGCGATGCCACTATCTAGCTCCCTTTAACCTGCGCCATCACTTCCGCAGCAAAATCCTCTTCTACTTTCTCGATCCCTTCACCCACTTCAAGGCGTTCAAAACGAACCACCTTCGCACCATTTTTCTCAAGTAGTTTGCCTACGGTGGTATCCGGGTCTTTCACAAATGGCTGGCCTTCAAGGGTGATTTCAGCCAGGTATTTACGAATACGACCATCCACCATCTTCGCGATAATTTCAGCGGGCTTGCCACTCTCCGCAGCCTGCGCACTAAAGATCTCTTTCTCTTTTTCGAGGACATCGGCAGAGACGTCATCGGCAGAGACAGCCAACGGCTTACTGGCTGCGATATGCATTGCAATATCCCTGGCCAACGTTGCATCGCCACCTTCCAGTTCAACGATCACGCCGATACGCACACCGTGCAGATAACCGCCAACAAT